>NZ_JAIUJZ010000011.1:26727-75835 GCF_020176775.1 Saccharopolyspora sp. 6M | reverse complement strand
GGCGCGCCCCCCCGGCCCCCCCCCGGGGGGGGGGGGGGGGGGCGGGGGGGGGGGCCGCCCCCCCCCGCGGGGCCCCCGGGGGGGGGCGCCCCGCCCTCGTCCGCGGGAGCCCAGGGCAGGAACGCGGCTTGGTGCGGCAGCGCCAGCGGGTAGTACACGTGCGAGCCGATGCCGTGCTCGGCGAGGTATTCCCGCAGCACGTCGCGTTCCTCGGCGAGCAGGCAGTACACGTAGTGGCAGCGGCCGTCCCGGCCCGGCGGCGGGGCGAGCACGCCCTGCCCGGCGAGCGGCGCGAAGCGCTCGGTGTAGTGCTCGGCGATCTCGGCGCGCCGCCGGAGCCGGGCGGGGAAACCCGCGTACCGGTAGCGCTGGAACGCGGCCTGGATCTCGTCGAACCGGCTGTTGGTGCCGATGACCCGGTGCACGAAGCGCTCCTGCTGCCCGTGGTTGCGCAGCATCCGGATCCGCCGCCCGAGCGCGGGATCGCGGGTGACGACGGCGCCGCCTTCTCCGGGCATGCCGAAGGACTTGACCTGGACGAAGGAGTAGACGCCGGCTTCGCCCCACAGCCCGGCCGGGGTGCCGCGCAGCACGGCGCCCTGCGCGACCGCGGAGTCCTCCACCAGCCGCAGGTCGTGCGCCGCGGCCAGTTCGGTGAACCGGGGCATGTCGGCCATGATCGAGAACATGTGGGCGGGCAGCAGCGCCTTGGTGCGGTGGGTGATATGGCGCCGCGCCGATTCCGGGTCGAGCACCATGGTGCGCGGGTCGACGTCGGCGAACACCGGGGCCGCGCCGGTCTCCAGCACGGCGGCGGCCAGCGGTGCGCAGCCGAACGCGGGCACCACCACCTCGTCGCCGGGGCCGATGTCCACGGCGCGCAGCACCAGTCCGAGCGCGGTGGTGCCGCTGCCGCAGGCGATGACGTCGGCGGCGCCGAGATCGTCGCGCAGCAACTCCTCGAATTCCCGGGTTTGCTCACCGAGGATGAACTTCTGTCGGGGATCCCGGCCGATCTCGCCGATGATGTCGAGCATCACCTTGCGATCCCCTTCGAACAGATCAGGCGGGAAGAACGGAATTTCGGAACGCATCACGCACGCCTCCCGGAATAGAAGGAGCGGATCACCGAGCACACCCGGTCGAGCTGTCCGAGGGTGAGGTCCGGGTAGAGCGGAAGGGCCACCGCGCGCCGCGCCGCCGCTTCCGCGTTCGGCAGCGGAACCTCCGTGGAATAATCCGATTGAAAGCAGGGTTGCCGGTGCAGCGGAATGGGGTAGTAGGTTTCGGTGCCGATTTCCGCGCGGGCCAGCCACTCCACCAGCTCGTCCCGGCGCTCCACCTCGATCAGGTGGACGTAGAACGCGCTCGCCGAACCCGGGCCCCGGTCGACCACCTCCGGCAGGCGGAGGATCCCCGGCACGTCCGCGAGCCGTTCCCGGTAGGCCGCGGCCAGCTCACCGCGGCGGGCGATCTCCCGCTCCAGCTCCGGCAGCTTCGCCAGCAGCACCGCGGCCTGGATGTCGTCCATCTTGCTGTTCGTGCCCGGCCGCGCCGTCTCGGTGGAGATGCCGGGGAAGTGGTCCAGGGTGTGCCCGAACCGCCCGTGGTGGCGCAACCCCGCGACCAGCTCCGCGACCCGCACGTCGTCGGTGATCACCGCGCCCGCGTCGCCGATCGCGCCGAGGGTCTTGCTCGGGAAGAAGGAGAGCACGCCGCCCGCGCCGTGCAGACCGGCGTGCACTCCCAGCTGCCGCATCCCGATCGCCTCCGCGCTGTCCTCCAGCAGCACCAGGCCCCGCCGCGCCGCGACCCGGGACAGCGCGCTCATGTCCGCCATCTGGCAGAACAGGTGCGCGGGCATGACGAACCGGGTGCGCGGGCCTGCGACCCGCTCGACCTCGGCCGGGTCCAGCGCGTAGGTCACCGGATCGACGTCGGCGAACACCGGGCGGCCCCCGGCCAGCACCACCGAGCTCGCGGTGGCCACGAACGAGTAGGCCGGGACCACCACCTCGTCGCCGGGGCGCAGGCCCAGGGCGCGCAGCAGCAGGACCAGCGCGTCCGTGCCGCTGTTCACGCCCACCGCGTACCGCGCGCCGGTGTGCTCGCAGAGCTGCCGTTCCAGTTCGGCGACCTGCTTGCCGTGGGAGAACTTGCCGTTGTCGAAGACCGCTTCGACGCGAGCGCTGATGGCCGGCCAAAGCCGGTCGAAGGTGCGGGCCTGCGAGAAGAACGGCACGGGCGCGGACGGATCCGGCGGGCTCGATAATTCTCGCGCCCCGGTGTCATTCGCACCGCGGGACACGACGTCAACTCCTGGGAATGGGGAGGGATCTTCGGCTGGACAAAGTAGCGGAGCGCCGCGCGCCGCCGGAAGTCCGCGGGAACGCCATTCGCGTTTTTCATCCTTTCCGGTGATCATCTGTTCGGGCCTCGCGGACCCGGTTCCTGGACTGTTCGGGGAAATCGTTAGTCTTGCCGCTCGGCGCCCGCATCCGGTCGCCGAAGCGCATTCCGCCGCGATCGCCGAATGCGCACCGGAACGGTCCGAACAGGACGGTTCCGGGAATGGCCCTACCCCGCGCCGCCGCGGAAGCGGGTGCCGAATTCGCGAGAACGGCGGAACCCGGGCGGGAGCCACCGGGCCGCCGGGCGGAACCGCCGGAACGCGGCGGGATCCCGGAACAACCTCGAACCCCTCTGGAGCAACGGAGCACGATGCTGCACTCACTCGTGGTCGGGCTCGGGCGCGCGGGCGCCGGCCTGCACCTGCGCGTCCTGGCACGGGCCAGGGAACTCGACCGCGACCCGTTCCACCCCGGCGCGATCATCGCCTGCGACCCGGCACCCGCGGCCCGCCGCGTCCCGCCGGGCGTCACCGCCGCCGAGTCCGTCCGCGCCGCCGCCGAACTCGTCCCGCCCGGCCGCACCGTCGTCCACCTGTGCACCCCGCCCACCGGACGCACCGAACTGCTGCGCGAGCTCGCCGAACTCGGCTTCCGCCGCATCATCGTGGAGAAGCCCGTCGCACCCGACCTCACCTCGCTCGCCGAGGTCGAGCGGCTGCGCACCGCGCACGACCTGCGGCTCGCCGTCGTCGCGCACTGGCTGGACGCCGAACTCACCCGCAGGCTCGCCGACCTCGTGCAGCGGGGGCCGCTGGGGCGGCTGCGGGAGATCTCCTTCCGCCAGCACAAACCCCGGTTCACCCACTCCACCGCCACCGGCGGCCACCCGACCGCGTTCGACGTGGAAGTGCCGCACTCGCTCGGCGTGGCGCTGCGGCTGGCCGGGCCCGCCGAGCTCGTCGACGCCGACTGCGCCGACATGCGCTGCGGTGGCGTGGTGCTCCCCGGCATGGGCGGCGCGCGGCTCGCGCTGCGCCACGTCGGCGGCGTCCGCACCGCCATCGACTCCGACCTCACCGCCCCGGTGCGGGAACGCCGGGTGGAGCTGGCGTTCGAGCACGGCAGCGCCGTCGGGCACTACCCGCTCAGCGACCAGGACCACCACGCGCAGCTGACCGTGCACGGCCCCGAGGAGCAGTGGTCGGTCTTCCCCGACGACGCGCTCACCGAGTTCACGCTGCGCGCCTACCGCCGGTTCAAAGCCATCGGACCGGACCCCGAACCCGCCGCCACCGGGCACTTCGCGATCCACCGCGACGTGGTCCGCCTGCTGTGGGCGGCGAAGCAGCACTGCCGGGACCGGACCGGTCCCGCTCGACAGCGGAGGAGGACCGCAGATCATGCAGGATGACCCGCGCCCCCGGCTCGCCGGCATCGGCGACGAAGCCGCCGCGGACCTGACCGGGCAGCTCGCCGCCGTCCGCAGGCTCGGCTGGCGGTCGATCGAACTGCGCACCGTCGACGGCGTCCCGCTCGCCGACCTCGACGAACCCGACCGGCGCCGCACCGCGCGGCAGCTCCGCGCCGCCGAGCTCGACGTGGTGTGCCTCGCCTCGCGCATCGGCAACTGGGCCCGCCCCATCACCGCCCCGTTCGAGGACGACCTGCGCGAACTCGACGTGCTCGCCGAGCAGTGCCGCGAACTCGGCAGCCGCTACGTGCGCATCATGTCCTACCCGAACGACGGGCTCCCCGAACCCGAGTGGGGCGCCCGCGCCCGCGAACGCGTCGCCAAGCTCGCCGAACGCGCCGCCGAGCACGACGTCGTGCTGCTGCACGAGAACTGCGCCGGGTGGGCCGCCACCGACGCCGACCGCGCCCTGCGGCTGCTCGCCGAAGTCCCGTCGCTACGGCTGCTGTTCGACACCGGCAACGGCGTCGAGCACGGCTACCACGCCCCGGACCTGCTGCGCCCGCTCATCGGCCACGTGGCGCACGTGCACGTCAAGGACGCCACCGGCTCGCCCGGCGCCGTGATGTACGTGCCACCGGGGGAGGGCGGTTCGCGGGTCGCCGACTGCCTGCGGCTGCTGCTGAACTCCGGCTACGAGGGCGCGTACTCCCTCGAACCGCACCTGGTCGCCCGCCCGCACGACGGGGTGCGCGCCGACGAGACCGCCGCGGACCGGTTCGTCGACGCGGGCCGCGCCCTCGAACGGTTGCTGGGGCGGCTGCGCGCGCCCTACACGGCGGCGGCCGCGCCCGGCCGGGCCTGATGGGCGCCGAACCGCTCGAACCCGGCGACCTCGACCTGCTGGTGGACCTGCTGCGGCTGCCCACCGTCAACCCGCTGGAAGGTGCCGCGCCACCCTCCCGGATGTGGCAGGCGCAGCGGGCCTACGCCGCGGCCGCCGAGCGCATCGGGTTCCGCACCGCGCACCACGCCGCCCCCGAACCCTCGGTGCTGGACCGGGACGACGTGCCGCGCACCGTGCGCGACGCCGCCCGCGACCCGGACTTCCTCGCCGACCAGCCCAGCCTGGTGCTGCGGCTCGGCCCGGAGCTGCCGCCGGAGCGCACCGCCATGTTCAACGTGCACCTGGACACCGTCGCCGGGCTCGAACCCGTCACCCGCACCGCGGACCGGATCACCGGGCGCGGCGCCATCGACGCGAAGGGCCCGGCCGTGGCGCTGCTGGCCGGGATCCGCGCCGCCCGCGTCGCGAACCCCGAGCTGGGGCGCGACGTCGGGGTCCTCGTGCACGCCGTCTCCGGCGAGGAGGGCGGCGCGATGGGCACCTACGGCACCCGGCCGCTGGTCGAAGCCGGCCACTTCGGGGCGCTCAACGTGTTCTGCGAACCCACCGGGCTGCGCTACCTGCCCCGGTCCACCGCCTCGATGACGGCGCGGATCCGGGTCGACGGGCACGGCGCCATCGACGACGAACCCGCCGCGGGGCACAACGCGACGGTCCTGCTCGGGTTCCTCGCCCAGCACCTCGCCCGCACCCTCGACCCGCGGGACCGGCCGGGTCGCTGCTGCATCGCGGGCCTGCGCACCGGCGACCGGCACAACCGCGTCTACGGCAGCGGGGGCCTGCTGCTCAACCTGTCCTACGCCACCGCGCCCGAAGGTGCCGCCGCCGAGCGCGCGCTGGAGGACGCGGTGCGCGACGGCATCCGCGAATTCACCGGGACGTTCGCGTCCACCAGGGAGTTCGCCCGCACCGCGGCGCAGGCCGCCGCCATCACGCGCGTCGACTGGCTCAAGCGCGGACTGCCCTGCCTGCACGAGCAGGGGGACGCCGGCGAGCTGTTCGCCGCAGCGGGGATCCGGCGGTGGCCCGACGAGCTGCCCGCGTTCACCTGCGACGCCATCTGGATGCACGGCATCCCCGACACCCGCACCGCCGTGCTCGGCCCCGGATCGCTGGAGGCGAACCACGCGCACGCCGAAGGCGAGTACGCCGACGTCGCCGAACTCCGCGGCTTCGCCCGAGCGGTCGCGGCGGTGCTCACCGAGTTCACCAGGCGGCACCACGGCGGTGCCGGGAAGGAGATCACCTGATGACGCTGCTGCCGGAGATCGCGCACTCCGGGGAACGAACCACGGTGTCCTACGCGCGACTGCACGCGTTCACCGCCCGGCTGTTCGCCGAGCACGGGATACCGGATCACCGGGCGCACCTGGCCGCGGAAGCGCTGTGCCACGGGGATCTGTGCGGATTCGACTCGCACGGCCTGTTCAACCTCACCCGGCTCTACCTGCCGCTGCTGCGGTCCGGCCGGGTCGACCCCACCGCGGAACCCACCACGCGGATCGACCTCGGCGCCTGCGCCGTGCTCGACGCCCGCCGCGCCCTCGGCCTGTGGGCCGCGGCGGAGGCCGTCGACGCGGCCGCGCACCGCGCGCTGGAGCACGGCGTCGGGCTCGTGCCGGTGCGCGGCGGCACGCACTTCGGTTGCGCCGGGTTCCACGCCGCGCGCGCCGCCGAACGCGGGCTCGTGGGCATCGTCGCCAGCAACTGCGGTTCGCAGCGGATCGCCCGCCCGCCGCTGGGCGCGCTCGCCATGCTCGGCACCAACCCGATCAGCGTCGCCGCCCCCGCCCTCGAAGGCCACCCGTTCGTGCTGGACATGAGCACCACCACCGTTCCCACCGGCAAGGTCCGGGTAGCCGCCTCGGACGGGGAACGCGTCCCGCCCGGTTGGCTCGCCGACGACACCGGGAACCCCGTCACCGACCCGGCCGCGTTCGACCGCGGCGAGGCACACCTGCGCTGGCTCGGCGGCGAACCGGCCACCGGTGCGCACAAGGGCTTCGGCCTCGGGCTCGTCGTGGAAGTGCTCTCCGCGCTGCTGTCCGGCGCCGGCGTCGGGCCCGCCCCGGCGGCGCTGGACGGTGACGGCGGACCGCACGGGCGCGACGACGACATCGGCTACTTCGTGCTCGTGCTGGCCCCCGACCTGCTGCGCCCCGGCGGGGCGTTCGCCGCGGACGCGCGGAGCCTGTTCGGCACGCTGCTGGACTGCCCGGCCGCGGCGGGCGAACCGGTGCGCTACCCCGGTTGGCACGAGGCGGAACGCGCCGCGCGGCGCCGCCGGGACGGAGTACCGCTGCGCGCCTCGGTGCACCGCGAACTCGTCGAGCTGGGCCTCGACGAGTCCGATGTGGACGGAGGTGCGCGCTGATGGCCGCGGAACCGCGCCGCGCCGCCGTGATCGGCCTCGGCACCATCGCCCGGTTCTACCTCGCCGCGCTGGACGCGCTGCCCGGCTGGGAACTCGTCGCAGTCTGCGACGTGGACGAGGCCGCACTGGCACCGCACCGCGGGCGGATACCCGTGTTCCACGACCACCGCGAGCTGCTGGCCGCGAGCGCGCCGGACGCGGTCGTCGTGGTGGTCCCCAACGACGTGCACGCGGAGATCAGCCGCGACGCGCTGCGGGCCGGCGTGCCGGTGTGCGTGGAGAAACCGCTCGCCGTGGACCTCGTCGACGCGCGGGCGCTCACCGGGCTCGCCTCGGTCACCGCGCCGCTGTTCACCGCGTTCCACCGCCGCTACAACGACAACGTGCTGCGCCTGCGCGACGAGCTCGCCGGGCACGGGCCCATCGAAGGGTTGACCGTGCGCTACCTCGAACGCATCGAGGAGCACATCGGCGGCGACACCTGGTACCTCGACCCGGAGCGCTGCGGTGGCGGTTGCGTCGCCGACAACGGCCCGAACGCGTTCGACCTGGTGCGGCTCTTCCTCGGCGACGTCGAACCGGCCGCGGTCACCGTGCACCGCGACGGCGCGGGCCTCGACCGGCAGGCGGTGGTCGAACTGCGCTCCGCCACCGGGGTGCCCGCCGTCGTCGAACTCGACTGGTCGCATCCCGGTGAGACCAAGGACGTCGAGATCCGCTGCGCGGACGGCACCACGCACCGCGCCGACATGCTGCACGGCCACCACGGGTTCAAGTCCTCGCTGTGGCACGAGTACGAAGGCGTCCTCACCGACTTCGCCGCCGTGCTCGATGCGGGCAACACCGCCGCGGACCGGCGCCCCGACGGCGGGCTGCCCGCGCTGGAGCTGGTCGACGCGGTCTACCGCGTGGAATTCCTGGACACCGCCGCGAACGAGGAGGGCTCGCCGTGAACCCGCACGAGGACGGCCGCAAGCGCGGCCTGCACGCCACCGTGGTGAAGGTGCTGCGGCACCGCCGGACCGAACGGGGCATGTCCCTGGAACCGCACGCCAGCCGGTGCATCCGGGCGGGCGAGGTGCACGAGCTCGTCACCACCGACCACGTCGAGACCGCGCCGGGCGCCCGCGTGGACCGGGTCGGGTTCCTCGGCTTCGCCGAGTTCGGCTGCGCCGGCGTCCTCGACCGCGGGGACGAGCTGCGCATCGGCGGCCGGGTGATCGGCACCGTGCTCGGCTTCGACGCCTGCCACCACCCCAACCACTACAACGTGCTGGTGCGCACCGAGGCGCCGTGGACCGGCGAGGAGCTGGACCTGTTCCCGGAACAGCTGCTCACCTTCGAGCAGGCGGCGCTGACCGCCCGCCTGGGAAGTGCCGTCGGGTAGTACCCGCGCAGGTCCGCACCGTCGGCGGAAGACATCCGGCGAGGATCGGGCGAACAGCGGCCGGTGACCATTCCGCGAGGGGAGGGTGGTCACCGGCCGCTTCCGCGTGGGCGGGTCAGCCCAGCAGCTCGACGTCCGACCGTCCGAAGTGGAAGTCCCGCACGGCGCTGAGC
Organism: Saccharopolyspora sp. 6M; assembly: GCF_020176775.1. NCBI lineage: Bacteria > Bacillati > Actinomycetota > Actinomycetes > Pseudonocardiales > Pseudonocardiaceae > Saccharopolyspora > Saccharopolyspora sp. 6M. The sequence goes on along the minus strand of NZ_JAIUJZ010000011.1, from coordinate 67,232 downwards.
AGCTCGGCCACCGAGAGCTCGCCGTCGCCGTTGGTGTCGATGTCGACGAACGCGGCGGCCGCCTGCGAGCGGTCCACGCCGACCGCGGTCAGCCAGGACGCGAACTCGCCCGCGTCGATGACGCCGTCGTTGTTCCGGTCGCAGAGGCCGACGATGCCCTGCACCACCGGGCCGAGGACGCGGTCGAAGTCGGCCTCGCCGCCTTCGGTGACCATCCCTTCGGCCACCTGGAGGAACTGCTCCTCCGACAGCGAGCCGGCCGGGGTCTGCCCGGCGCGGGTCGCCAAGTGGTCGAACAGGGTGGTGAACGCCGCGCGCAGCTCCTCGGCCTGGGGGCTCTGGGCGTCCGCCCCGAACGCGCGCACGACGTTCTCGGCTTCCTGGACGAAGTCGGAGCGCTCCAGGCTGCCGCTGCCGTCCAGGTCCCACTTGGCGAAGCGCTTGCGCAGGCGGTCGTTCGCGATAGCCGTGGTCATGGCCATCCTCCTCGATGTGTGTGGGTGATTCGGTGTTCCGCCCGCCCCGTGGAACCGGGGTGGACGGCCCGCGCGGAGCCGCAGCGCCGCGCAAGTCTTCTCGGTGTCCGACCGGTGGAACCGGTCGTGCGTCAGAGCAGCGTCACCGCGGTCCCGGCGGACTTCCCCCGGGTGTCCAGCAGCAGGCAGCCCGACGAGGAGAGCTCGACGAGGTCGTAGCAGGAGTGGTCTTGCAGCAGGATCACCAGGTCCGCGCTGGTCAGCGCCTCCGCGAGCCGCAGCGTCCGCGGGATCGGATGTCCGTCCACCCGGAACTCGGCGACCCCCGGGTCGTGGTAGGACACCTCGGCGGCCTGGGCGAGCAGTCCCCGGGTGATCGGGTAGGCCGGGGACTCGCGGGTGTCGGCGACGTCCCGCTTGTAGGCGACGCCCAGCAGCAGCACCCGCGACCCGGACAGCATCCGCCCGCGCCCGCCGAGCAGTTCCGCGGCGCGCAGCACCACGTGCGACGGCATCCGCTCGTTGACCGCGCGCGCCGCGGACAGCGTGCCGAAGGTGAACCCGGCGCTGCGGGCCTTGCTCTCCAGGTAGCGCGGGTCCACCGGAATGCAGTGCCCGCCGACGCCCGGACCGGGCTGGAACGGGGCGAACCCGAACGGCTTGGTGCCCGCGCAGTGCAGCACGTCCCACACGTCGATGCCCATCCGGTCGCAGAACAGCGCGACCTCGTTGACGAGCGCGATGTTCACGTACCGGTAGCTGTTCTCCAGCAGCTTCGCCATCTCGGCCTCCCTGGTCCCGCGGGAGATGACGAGGGAGTCCACGAAACGGCCGTAGAACGCGACGCCGTACTTGGCGCACAGCGGCGTGCAACCGCTGATGATCTTCGGGGTGTTCTGCATGGCGAACCGCTCGTTGCCCGGGTCGATCCGCTCCGGGGAGTAGACGAGGTGGAAGTCCTCGCCGACCCGCAGCCCGCTGCCGCGTTCCAGGATGGGGCGGACGACCTCTTCGGTGGTGCCGGGGTGGCTGGTGGACTCCAGCACCACCAGCGCTCCCGGACGCAGCCGCGGTGCGGCGGTGTGCGCCGCGGCCCGCACCGCGCTCAGGTCCGGTTCCCCGGCCTCGGACAACCCGGTCGGCACGCAGAGCACGATCGTGTCCGCGGTGGCCAGCACGTCCGCAGCGGTGGTCGCGGTGAACCCGGCGGCGATCATCTCGGCGATGGTCGCGTCCGGCACGTCCCCGACGTGGGAGCGGCCGGCGCCGAGCCCCGCCACCACCTCCGCCGACACGTCCAGGCCGACGGTGCGCAACCCGGCCGCGCAGGCGGCGGCGGCCAGCGGCAGGCCGACGTAGCCGAGCCCGACCACGACGAGATCCGCGGACGGGCTCCCGGTCCCCCGGTCGTGCCCGGCGCCCGCGGCGAACCCGCCGGTCACGCCGAGAAGCTGCCGGTGCCGGGCGGGACGTGCGCGCCGTGCCCCGGTGGGACGACGAGGCTCGGCGACAGGCAGAACGGGTCGCCGTGCACGCGCACCGGGCCGTCGGTGTCGTTGATCAGGACGTGCGCCGTCGGCGGTGCTTTGGTGCAGCCGCTGGGCGCTTCGTAGGTCTGGACCGGCTCGACCTCGGTGCTGAACACCAGCACCCGCCCGGAGGTGGCGGCGGTGGCGGTGCCCGCGGGGAGCGCGGTGGCGAGCACCGCGGCGGCCGTGAGCAGCAGTCGTGCGTTCCTGTGCATCCGTTCGTTCCTGTTCGCAGTCGACGTGGTGCCTCCGGCGGGGCCGGGAGCGGGGGAGAGCTGGTTCGTGCCCCGGGATCACTTGCTCGGGCGGGTGGCGGAGGACAGCGCGCCGATGCTGACCATCATCACCAGCACGCCGAGCACGGCGATGAATCCGGCGGTCGGAGCGGGGGATTCGCGCGGCCCGGCGGAATCGGCGAGCTCCCGGACGGGCGGGTCGAGCGGGGGTGGTTCCGGGCGCGCGGCGGGCCGCGGTGGTTCCGCGGCGGGCGCCGGTGCGGCCGGTGGTGCCGCCGGTGTTGGCAGCACCAGCGTCGCGTCGGCCGCGGTGACCTCACCGGCCAGCGACCGAGCGGTGACGGCCAGGCGCACGACCTCGCCGGGCCGCGCCGGGCAGGTGTAGGTGACCTCCTCGCCCGGTTCGAGCGCGTCGAACGAGCGGCGGCAGGCCGGTGGTTCGCCGGTGACCGCCACGTCCAGCAACCGGACGGCGGAGGTGTTGCGCACCCGCACCGGCACCGAGCCGTTCCGGGCGGGGAGGATGTCCAGCGCGACCGAGGGCCTGGCCGGTGCGGGTGGTGCCGGGGGCGGCGCCGGTCGCACCACCTCCGCGGTGGCGCGGGCGGTGGCGGCGAACCCGGTGTGCGTCATGCCGACCGCCCTGGCCGCGACCCGGCCGCTCGTCGGCGCGGTTCCGGCGCAGGTGACGGTGCGGGAGTCGCCGGGGCGGAGCCGCCCGAGGACGTCGTGGCAGGGCCCCGAACCGAGGCTGACCACGATGCCGAACAGCGCGGCGTCGCCGGTGTTGGCGACGACGGCGCTCTGGGTGAGCGGGTCGCCCGGGTGCGCGCTGCGCGGATCGGTGCGGGTGCTCAGCGACAGCGCCGGGTGCTCGACGGGCCAGCCGGGGATGGTCCCGCCGGCTTCCCCGTCGTCCGGGACCCGGGGGACGTCCACCCCGCCCGGGACCGCAGCCGCGTCCTGCCGAGGCGGGACGTACGCGGACGTGAGCAGCGGGGCGAGCAGCACCAGCCCGCAGCAGGACAGCACCGCGGAGCGCGGCGGCCGGCTCCCGCCCGCCGTGCGGGCGCGGAACCGGTTCGGGACGGAACGCGGACGCGACATCTCACCTCCTCGTGCTTCGTGGAATGCGTGAATTCGACCAGCGGGAACGCGGGGCCTTATCGGTGGTCGCGGAAAACCGTAGCACTCGGAATTCGCGGTCCCGGCCGATCCGCGGAAAGTCCACAATGGTCGATGTGGCGGGTTGACCAGCGGCTACGCGCATTCGCTCGCGAAGGGTTCGGAATTGGAAACCGCCATTGCCGATCCGGGTGATCGTTCAAGATCACCCCATTCGGTGATTTTCCGCCCCGGCGCTGGAAACTTCCTCCTTTCAACGGGGTTCGGCGGGTAGGGTTCTTCGCGGCGGACCGAGGGGGCGGCCTGCTTCCCGCCTCGATCCCGGGTCCGACGTCGCGCGCGGTTCACCGATGGCACCGCGCGACCGAATTCGCCCCATTCCGAACATTCCGCGGGCGTGTCCGCGCCCGTCCGCGCAGTCAGAACGGATACCTCGTGATCTACCTCGGATTTCTGGCCCTCGTGCTGCTCACCGCGGCCGTGGGCGCGGTGACGCTGCTCGGCGCCCGTCGCGCAGCCGTCGCGGCCGGTGACTCCGACTCGGATTCGCAGTCGTTCGTCGGCGGCGTGCTGAACGCGCTGTTCACCGTGGTCCTCGCGTTCTACATCGTGTTCGCCTGGCAGAACGGCGACGACGTGGAGAAGGCGGCGCAGCAGGAGGTCAACGCGCTCAGCGACGTGCACTGGCAGGTCGCCGCGGTGCCCGCGGAGCAGGCCACCGCGCTGCGCTCGCTGGCCGAGCAGTACGCCGCCCGGGTCGCCGAGCACGAGTGGCCGTCCCTGGACCAGGGGCGGCCCGATGCGCAGGTGGACCGGCTGATCGACGGGATGCGGGCGGAGGCGATCGCGCTGCCCGCGGACACCGAGGTGCTGAAGTCCGCCCGCGAGCAGGTGCTCACCGACCTGCGCCAGATCGACGAGGCCCACCGGGAGCGGGTCGACATCTCCACCGACGACCAGCGGTTCAACCTGGTGCTGCTGGCGGGCAGCGTGCTCGGCGCGGTGCTGATGATCGCGTTCCCGCTGCTGGTGGGGTTGAGCGCCCGACCCGCCAACGTCGCGACGATGGTGCTGCTCACCTTGACCCTCGGATTCACCCTCTACCTCTCGGTGCAACTGATGCATCCATTGCACGGCCCATTCGGGGTTGATGCGGATGCATTCCGCACGTTCCTCGAATCATTGCCCGCCGGTTCGAGTCCGGCCGAATGAGCCGCGCGCACCGCGCGAGTCCGGTCACAGGAGAATGATGGGGGTCATGGTGCATGTCGTGCTGAACCGTCGACGAGGATCGCGTTCCGGTTCGCGGAATTCGAGCCGGGCGGTGTCGCCACGATCGGACTGGGCGGCGGAAGCCGACCGAGTGGTGCGTGAATTCCAGGCCGGTGCGACCGCGGATCCGGGGGAGCTCCGGAAATCTTTATGCTGGTTGTTCGAGCACGTGGCGGGCGCCGCGGGATCTGGAACGGCCATCGGTCGCGAACGGTTCCACCAGGCGTGCGAGGCTGTGCTGTTCGAGCAGGGCGAGGCCGCGTTCGACCGGATGCTCACCCCGGTGCTGCGCGCGCTGCTCGCCGCGGGGCCCGGTGCGGCGTCCGGGACGCTGCCGCGCCACGACCTCCTCCGCTGGCTGCGCGCGCTCGGCGTGGAGCAGGCCGCCGCCGTCCGCGCCTGCGACCGCGCCCGCCCGGGCGATCCCGCCCACTTCACCCTGCAAGACGTACTGCGCGCCGTCCGCGCCCACCACATGCACCCGCCGGCACCTCGGCGCTGACCGTCCGGGGTTCGGCTCAGCAGGGTTCGTACTGGTGCTCCGGCCTGCCGCTCGCTCCGTACCGCAACGTCATCGTCGCCTTCCCCTCCTGCGCGAGTCCGGCGAGGTAGCGCTGCGCGGTGGCGCGGGCGATGCCGAGCTCGTCGGCGATCTCGGAGGCCGACCGCGGCCCGTCGGCCGCGCGCAACGCGTCCGTGATCAGCTTGGTGGTGATGGAGGACTGCCCCTTCGGGGTGCTCGGCCGGTCCCCGTCGCGCAGCGAGCGCATGGCCCGGTCGATCTCGGCCTGGTCCACCGGCTCGTCGCCCGCCGGGAGCCGGGACCGGTAGTGCGCGTACGCGGTGAGCCGGTCCTTGAGCTGGTGTGCGGTGAACGGTTTCACCAGGTAGTTCAGCGCTCCGGCGGACAGCGCGGCGCGCACCGTGGCCGGGTCCGAGGCGGCGGTGAGCATGATCGCGTCGACGTCCAGTTCGGCGAGCAGGCCCACGCCGGGACCGTCCGGCAGGTAGTTGTCCAGCAGTACGAGCTCGGGCCGGTGCTCGGCGATGAGGTCGCGGGCTTCGGCGGCGGAGTGCGCGATGCCGACGGTGCGGAAGCCGCGCACCCGGTCGGTGAACTCGGCGTGCACCTGCGCGACGCGGAAGTCGTCTTCGACGACGAGGACCCGGATCATCGGTTCGCCTCCTGTTCGGTGGTTTCGGCGGACTCGGCGGACTCGGCGGACTCGGCGGACTCGGCGGGATCGGCGGGATCGGCGAGGGCGCCGGGCAGCCGGGCGACGAACAGCGCGCCGTGCGCACCGCCGCCGGGGTCGGCGAGCCGGACCTCGCCGCCGAGGGCGCGGGCCGCTTGCCGGGCGAGGGCCAGCCCGATGCCGTGCCCCTCGCCGTCCTTGCTGGTGCTGCCCTCGGTGAACACCTCGGCGCGCCGCGCGGCGGGCACGCCGTCCCCGGTGTCGAGCACGGACAGGTGCAGGGTGCTGCCGTCGGAGAGCAGGTCCACGTCGACCCGGGCGGGCCGGGCGGCGCCCGCGCGGGCCGCGTCGCAGGCGTTGTCGACGAGGTTGCCGAGCACGGTGGTGACTTCGACGGGCGCGGTGACGGCGGTGGCGACCCAGCTGGTCTCGCCGAGCTCCAGGGCCACCTCCTTCTCGGCGGCGGCGGCCTTCTTCGCGCCGAGGAACGACACCAGGTGCGAGTCCCGCACGGCGTCGGCGGCGGGCCCGAGCCCCGCGATGGAGCCCTGGAACAGGGCGTGCAGGTAGTCCTCCGCTTCCTGCCGGTGCCCGGTCTGCAGCAGTCCGGACAGCGCGTGCAGCCGGTTGGTGAACTCGTGGCGCTGGGCGCGCAGCACGTCGGCGGTGCCGCGGACCGATTCGAGCTCGCGGGTGAGCTTGTCCAGGTCGGTGCGGTCCCGCAGGGTGACGACGCCGCCGAGGTCGGTGCCGTCGCGGCGCACCGGGCGGTGGTGGGCGACGAGCACCCGGTCGGCGGTGACGGTGATGAGGTTGTCCACGGCCCGGTGGTCGAGCAGCGCGGCCCGCAGCCGCGGCGGCAGGTCGAGTTCACCGACCGGGGTGCCGGGTTCGACGGCGTGGCCGAGCAGCCGTTCGGTCTCGGCGTTGCGGAACGTGACCCGGTCGTCGGCGTCGACGGCGAGCACCCCTTCGCCGATGCCGTAGAGCACCGCTTCGCGCTGCCGGACGAGTTCGGTGAGCTCGTGCGGTTCGAGGCCGAGCGTGCGCCGCTTGAGCAGCCTGGTGAGCAGCGCGGAGCCGGCGACGCCGAGCAGCAGCGCGCCGGCGGCGACCGCGGCGGAGGTGCCGAGCAGCCGCAGGAAGGTGGTGTGGATCTGCCGGGCGTCGAAGCCGACGCTGACCTGCCCGACGATGCGGCCGTCGGTGGTGCGCAGCGGGACCTTGCCGCGCGCGGACCAGCCGAGGGTGCCGCGCTGCACGTCCACCACTTCCCGGCCGGCGAGGGCTTGCGGGTCGGTGCTGACCGGGTCGCCGATCTGCTCGGGGTCGGGGTGGGCGAGCCGCACGCCGCGGTCGTCGGTGACGACGATGAACAGCGCCCCGGTGGCGTCGCGGACGCGTTCGGCCTTGGTGGCGACCCGGGGGTGCCGGGCCGGGTCGGCGACGGCGGCGGCGAGGTCGTCGTCGGCGGCGACGGAGCGGGCCACGCCGAGGGCGCGCTGCCCGTACTGGTCGACGAGGCTGCGGTCGAGCAGGGTCGCGGCGACCGCGAAACCCACGCCGGTGATCAGGACGACGAGCCCGATCTGCAACGCGAGCACCTGCCGGGCGAACCGCATGGGGCGGCGGGACATGGCGCGACCCTACCCAGCCGTTTCGCCCGGCCCGGGCCGCGGCGCGGGTGCGGGTGAGCAGAACGCGCAGAACGCGCGCAACGCGGGCTAGGCGTACAAGGTCGTTAACCCTCCCGTCACGGGCGTGCGGCACCTACGGTTCCGCGAAATGGAACAACGGTGTTACGTGGGCCACGTCGTGGTTCGAAGGGGGGTAGTGCGGTGATCGCGTTGCTCGGTTTGGCGATGGTGTCGGTCTTCCTCTACCTGGTCATGAGCAAGCGGTTGGCGCCGATGGTGGCGCTGATCGTGATCCCGGCGATCTTCGCGGTGATCGCGGGTTTCGCGCCGGACCTGGGTGAGATGGTCACCGACGGCATCACGTCGCTGGCGCCGACCGCGGCGATGCTGATGTTCGCCATCCTCTACTTCGGCATCATGATCGACGCGGGGTTGTTCGACCCGGTGGCGCGGGCGGTCGTCCGGCTCACCGGGGACGACCCGCTGAAGCTGATCGTGGGGACGGTGGTGCTGGTCGCCGTGGTCTCGCTGGACGGCGACGGCACGACCACCTTCATGATCACGGTGTCGGCGCTGCTGCCGATCTACCGCAAGCTCGGGGTGAGCCCGGTGCTGATGACGGGGTTGGCGTGCATGACGAACGCGGTGCTGAACGTGGTGCCGTGGGGTGGTCCGGCCGCGCGGGCGGCGAGCGTGCTGCGGCTGGATCCGCAGGAGATGTTCGTGCCGATGATCCCGGCGCTCGGTGCCGGCCTGGTGACGGTGTTCGTCATCGCCTACGTGCTGGGGCTGCGGGAGCGGGCGAAGCTGCGGGCGCGCACCGCGGAGCCGGTCCTGGCCGGGGTCGGCGCGGGCGGCGGAGGGTCGGCGGAGTCCGGTGGCACCGGTGCCGAGGACGGCGGCGACTTCGACGTGCTGCACCCGGACCGGGAGAGCCTGCGTCCGCGGCTGCTCTGGTTCAACGCGGCGCTGACGGTGGCGCTGCTGGTCGCGTTGATCTCCGGGGTGCTGCCGATCGCGGTGCTGTTCATGATCGGGACCGGGATCGCGCTGATCGTGAACTACCCGAGCATCAAGGAGCAGGCGGCGCGCATCGCCTCGCACGCGGACAGCGTGGTCGCGGTGGTGTCGATGGTGTTCGCGGCGGCCGTGTTCACCGGGGTGCTCTCGGGCAGCGGGATGATCGAGCAGATGGCGCAGTACCTGCTGCACGGCATGCCGGACGCGCTGTTCCCGTACTTCAGCGTGGTGATCGCGGTGCTGAGCATCCCGTTCACGTTCTTCATGAGCAACGACGCGTTCTACTTCGGCGTGGTGCCGATCCTGGCGGAGACGGCCGCGCAGCACGGCATCTCGGCGATGGAGGTGGCGCGGGCGTCGCTGCTGGGCCAGCCGATCCACATGTTGAGCCCGCTGGTGCCCGCGATGTACGTGCTGATCGGGTTGGCGAAGGTGGACTTGGGCGACCAGCACCGGTTCGCGATCAAGTGGGCGTTGCTGGTGTCGCTCGTGGTGATCGCCGCGGGCTTCGCCTTGGGGCTCATCGCGATCCACTGACGCGCCGGTCGCCACCGGTGGACCTCCGCGCGGCAGTCGGTTCCGGGGAGGAGCCCTGCTGCCGCGCGGGATCCGCCACCGCGCCGCCGAGCGTGGCGCGGCCGATCGTTTACCGAGTGGGGGGGGGCCCCCCGGGGCCGCACCGGGGGGCGCCCGGGGGGGGGGGGCGGGGCGGGGGTGGGGGGGGGGGGGGGGGGGGGTTCCCCGGGGGGCGCCCCCCCCCGCCCCCCCCACCCCCGATGCCCCCTTGGAAGGCACCAACAGTAGAGCTTGATCGACTCGGCGGGGAAGTTTCACTTCGCCCAGTCGTGCGGCCGAACAGTAAGAATTTGCCACCTCGGTCGGCGGGCGGCGACGTGGCGCGTGCCGGCGGCGCGGGCGTCCGGTGCCGGGATCCGCCGACCGGCCCCGCTCCGGCACCCGTGCCCGATAGGCTCGGCGCCCGTGCCGCCGCGGACCCCGTCCACCGAGCCCGATCTCGACGCCGACCGGCTGCGCCGCCTGCACCAGGACGCGCTGCTGCCGGACGGGCTCCGGCTGCTGGTGCGCCGCGTCGCCGACACCGTGCGCGGCCGGGCGGCGCTGCTCGACGCCGCCGGAGAGCCCGTCGTGCCCGCGCCGGTGCCGCCCCCGGACGCGCTCGCCGCGATCGCCGACGACCTCGACCGCATCCGGTCCGGGCAGGCGCACTCGGCCGCCGTGCACCGCGACGACCGGATGATCTGCGCCCAGCGGCTCGACGCGGGACCGGACGCGCCCGTGCTGGTGGTGTCGCTGCCCGCCGCCGGAACCGCCGGAGTGGACCGCTACCTCGCCGACGCCTCCCGGCTGCTGGCCCTGCGGTGGCAGACCGACCTCGCCCGGCAGCAGTCCCGGCGGGTGCTCGCGGCGGCGACCGCGGTCCGCGAATCGGTGCTGCACCTGCTGATGCTGGGGCACCCGGACAGCGCGCAGCGGGTCGCGAGCGCGCTCAGCCCGCGGTTGCCCGCGTTCCTCACCGTGTACGTCATCGAAGCGGGCAAGGTCGACCGGGACGCGCTGGCGGCGCGGATCTCCGGGGTCACCGGGCACCGGGCGTGGATCGTGCACTGCCCGGTGTACGTCAAGCACCTGATCGTGCTGGTGCCGTCCGGTGAGCACCAGCACCACCGGCCCGCGAACTCGGTGGCGGAGCTGGTGCGGGACCTGGTGTCCGGCCCGGACCGGATCCGGGTCGGCGCGAGCCGGGTGGTGGCGCTGCGCGAGGTCGCCGTCGGCTACGAGCAGGCGTTCCACGCCCTGGCGGCCGCCCGCGGCGGGGCGGGCTCGTTCGAGATGTTCGCCTTCCAGGAGAGCCAGGCCGCCGTGGTCGGCGCGGCGGGGGAGCGCTGGGCCGAGCGGGTGCTGGCCCCGCTGCGCGCCTTCGAGCCCGCCCGAGCGCAGGATCCGGACGCGGCGGCGCTGGAGCTGACCCTGGGGGCGTGGCTGAACTTCGGCACCGGCGGCGCCCGCCAGCTCAAGATCCACCGCAACACGCTGGGGTCGCGGCTCGCGCAGCTGGAGCGGCTGCTGGACTGCGACGTGCGCGACCTTCCCACCCAGGCGCGGCTGCACCTGGCGCTGCACCTCGCCGTCCGATCCGGGGCGACGGCGGCGGAACCGGGCCCGACGCGGCTGCCGGACCTGCTGGAACCGCCCGAGGTGCGGTCCTGGGCGGCCCGCCTGCTGGCTCCGCTGCGCGACGCCGAACCGCACCTGCTGCCGACCCTGCGCGCGTGGCTGGACGGCGGTGCCCGGCTGGAGGCGGCGGCCCCGGAGCTCGGGTTGTCGGTCCCCGCGGTGCGCAAGCGGATCGTGCGCATCGAACGGGTGCTGGAGCGTTCCCTGCTGCACGGCCCGTCGGTGCGCTACGAGCTGCACTTCGCGATGCGGCTGTTCGACGGGCGGCCCGTCGATCAGGGCTGAGCGGACGGGTTCCGCAGCCCGTCGAAGGTGAGCCGGGTGACGGCCTCGGCGAGCTGCTCGGCGTCTAGGCCCGGCTGCGGCCGGTACCACTCGATGATCGAGTTCACGGTGCCGAACAGCAGCCTGCTGGTCAGCGCCGGATCGAGGTCGGGGCGCAGGCTCCCGTCCCGCTCGGCCTCGGCGACCAGCTTGCCGAGGAACGCGTCGATCTCGCGGCGCCGGGCCAGCGCGTCGCGCTCCACCTCGCTGTTGCCGCGCACCCGCAGCAGCACCGTCACGAACGGCTGCTCGGCGACGAGGACGTGCACGCTGCGCCGCACCACGTGGCGCAGCCGGTCGATCGCCGGGCCCTGCTGCGACCCGGGTTCGCCGGTCACCGCCAGCAGCGCGTCCAGCGCCCGGTCCACGGTGCGCCGCAGCAGTTCCTCCTTGCCGGAGACGTGGTGGTAGATCGCCGACTTGGTGATGCCGAGCCGCTGGGCGAGCACGTCCATGCTGGTGCCGTCGTAGCCGCGTTCGTGGAAGACGACGGCCGCGATGCGCAGCAGCGAATCCAGGTCGTGCCCGGGCCTGCCCCGGCCACGGCCGGTCATGCGCCGCGCCGGTCCAGCACCCGGCGCAGCTTTCCGACGGAGCGCTCCAGCGCGCCCGGGTCGGCCACCACGACCTCCGCGGTGATGCCGATCGCGTCCTTGACGGCGCGGGCCAGCGAGTCCGGTGCGGCGCCGCGCTGCCCCGGGGTGCAGTCCTCGGCGGCTTCGACGGTGATCGTCATGCGATCCATCCGGCCCTGCCGGGACAGGGTGATCTGGAAGTGCGGGGACAGCCCTTCGGCGCGCAGCACCAGTTCCTCGACCTGGGTGGGGAAGACGTTGACGCCGCGCAGGATGATCAGGTCGTCGCTGCGCCCGGTGATCCGCTCCATCCGGCGCATCGCCGGGTTCGCGGTGCCCGGCAGCAGCCGGGTGAGGTCGCGGGTGCGGTACCGGATGATCGGCAGCGCCTCCTTGGTCAGCGAGGTGAACAGCAGCTCACCCGGTTCGCCGTCGGACAGCGGGTCGCCCAGCACCGGGTCGATCACCTCGGGGTAGAAGTGGTCCTCCCAGATGTGCAGGCCGTCCTTGGTCTCGGCGAATTCGGCGGCGACGCCCGGCCCCATCACCTCGGACAGCCCGTAGATGTCGACCGCGTCGATGTCGAGGGAGCGCTCCAGCTCCCCGCGCATCTCCTCGGTCCACGGTTCGGCGCCGAAGATCCCGGCGCGCAGCCCGGTCTCCCGCGGGTCGACGCCCTGGCGGCGCAGCTCGTCGACGAGGGCGAGCATGTACGTCGGCGTCACCATGATCAGGTCGGGGCGGAAGTCGCGGATGAGCTGGGCCTGCCGCGCGGTCATCCCGCCGGAGGCGGGGACCACGGTGCAGCCGAGGCGTTCCGCGCCGTAGTGCGCGCCGAGCCCGCCGGTGAACAGGCCGTAGCCGTAGGAGATGTGCACCAGGTCGCCGGGGCGCCCGCCCGCGGCGCGGATGGAGCGGCTCACCACCTCGGCCCACACGTCCAGGTCGTGCCGGGTGTAGCCGACGACGGTGGGCTGCCCGGTGGTGCCGCTGGAGGCGTGCACCCGGCTGACCTGCTCGCGCGGGACGGCGAACATGCCGAACGGGTAGTTCGCCCGCAGGTCCTCCTTGGTGGTGACGGGGAACTTCGCGAGGTCGGCCAATTCGCGGCAGTCGTCCGGGTGCACCCCGGCGGCGTCGAACTTGGCGCGGTAGAAGGGAACGTTGCGGTAGGCGTGCCGCAGCGTCCAGCGCAGCCGGTCCAGCTGGCGGGCGCGGAGTTCGTCCTCGTCGCGCGGTGCGGTCTCGTCGGCCGCGGTGGTCGTGGTGGTCCCGGTCATGCGCCCGTCCTCGTCCGGCCGTCGATCGTCCTGCTGCGCCCGCGGAACTCGGCGATCACCGCCGCGTCGTGCTCGCGGCGCACGGTGATGTCGTAGATCCCGCTGCGGCCGTAGCGGGTGCGTTCGGTCGCTTCGGCGTGCAGCCTATCGCCCTCGTGCGCGGGGGCGACGAAGTCGATCTCGGCACCGGCGGCGACGGTCACGGGGCCGTGGCTGTTGCAGGCGCAGGCGAACGCGGTGTCGGCGAGCAGGAACACGTAGCCGCCGTGCGCGATGCCGTGGCCGTTGACCATCGAGCGGGTGATCGTCATCCACGCGGTCGCCCGGCCGTCGGCGGCCGCGTGCAGCTCGATGCCGAGTTCCCGGGACGCGGTGTCCTCGTCGAACATCGTTCTCGCCGCGTCCGCGACGGGTTCCGCCGTGCTCACCGGGCTCCACCACCTCGTACTGACCGAACAGTCGGTTATTGCTCGCAGTGTTGGCGGCGGTGGTCGCGATGTCAACCCACCGCGTCGCGGTTCCGGCGGAGGGCCGCCCGGCGGAGCGGTGGGGCGGAAGAGTCCGAAGTGGACGAACGCGTCCCGCCGGCCGAGATCACCACGACCTTCGGTACCAGATGGTTCCGGTACTCGCCGGAGTCCCGCGACCCGGCCGCTGAGCAAGACGAGCCGCAGCACAAGCAGTAGCGTTTCCCGCATGGTGGCGATGCCGGTGAGCGAACGGGTGCTGCTGCGGGAGTGGCGGCCCGAGGACGTTGACGGCGCCTTCGCCGTCTACGGCACCACCACCGTCACCGACTGGCTGGTCCCGTCCATGCCGCGGGTGGCCGACCTGGCCGCGATGCGCCGCGTGCTGACCCAGTGGATCGAGGAGCAGCGCGAGCTGCCGCCCCCGCTGGGCCGGTGGGCGTTCGAGCACCGCGGCACCGGCGAGGTCATCGGCGGCGCCGAGCTGCGGCTGCTGCCCCCGCACTTCGAGGACGTGGAGGTGGCCTGGCACCTGCGCCCGAACGCCTGGGGCCACGGCTACGCCTCCGAGGCGACCGGCGCGCTGATCCGCTGGGCGTTCGAGCACGAGGCCATCGAGCTGTTCGCCGTCGTGGACCCGGCCAACGACCGCGCGCACGCCACCGCGCAGCGCCTCGGCATGGAATGGGTCGGCGAGACCACGAAGTACTACGACCGGCCCCTCGGCGTCTACCGGATCCGCCCGGGGGACCTGGAGTGACCGCGCTGTTCCCGTCGCGCGGGGCCGCAGGGCGGAATCCCGCTGCCCGGCTGCGAACTCGGGCCGCGTAGCGCTCGGGTGGTTCCCCGCTGCCCGCTTCCCCGCCGCCCGCTTCCCGGTCGGGCCGCGCTCCCTCGCGCAGCACGGCGACATCGCCGTCCGGGAACCGCTGAGCACCCGCGGGTGGTTCCCGTCGCTCGGTGGTCGTCAGCCGCCGACGGGCGGCCACCACCGCCGCCGGGTGCGGGCGGGCCCGCTCATTCGGCGGGGGTCGCGGAGCGGAGCCGTTCGACCAGGTCCAACAGCTGGCTGCTGCCCGCGTCCGCGGCCTGGTCGGCGCGGTCGGCGGCCATCTCCCGCCCCTCCGGCCCCAGGCACCACTGCCACCAGCGGTCCAGCAGCGCGCCGGCCTGCCCGTCACCGCCGTCGTAGAGCTCCTCCGAGGACAGCACCGCGGGCCACTGCCACGCCGCGCCCTGCGCCGAGACCTTCCCGCCGCCGCCCACCGGGTCGACGGCGATCGCCGGGATCCCCTGCGCCAGCGCGAACACCAGCCCGTGCAACCGGGAGGTCACCACCACGTCGGCCCGCCCGAGCAGCGTCGCGAACTGGTCGGCCGTCGAGCACAACCGCGCATTCACCCGGTCCAGCCGCAGGTCCACCACCATCGGCGCGCAGTCGGTCCGGCCGATCCAGTTCAGCAGGTACCGGTGCACGCCGTCGTGCCTGCGCAGCGGGCCGTACTCGCGGCGCCCGTGGGACACCACGATCGCCGCCACCGGCGTCGGGCTGATCGATCCGCCCGCGGCGAGGTCCCGGGTCGCCGGCACCCGCGGCCTGTCCCGGGCGAGCACGTGGTGGAAGCCGCGCACCGCGGGCGCCTGTTCGTCGATCACCGTGACGCCGATGGCGGTGCGCCTGCACCGCGCGTACCGCTGGTGCAGCTCCTCGACCTGCCTGCCGTGCGCGGGACCGCTCACGAACACGAGGTCGGTGAACTCTCCCGGATCCGCGTCGTCGAGGGTCAGCGATCCGGGGACCAGCACCGGGCTCCACGCCAGCTCGTGCGGGATCCCCGAGGTGCCGAGCGCGTCCGCCACCCGCCGCATGGCCGCCACGTCGCCCGCGGAGAACTCGGAGTGCAGGAAGCTGGGCCAACCCGTGATCAGGACACGCACGTGAGCTCCTCGTCGACGATCCCGCACCCCGGAAGTGCCCGGTGCGGCGCCGGTTCAACCGCACGCGGTCCCGCCGGGCGGGTGACGCATCTCGCGGCAGGGCCCCGGCCTCACCCACTCGCGCCACTCCCGGCGCTCCCCGTCCCGGGGTGCGCGGGACGGGACTTTCGGCCGTGTCGCGGCGCGATGGGGCTGGCAGTATCGGCGACCGCACGGAACCACTCGGGGGAGGACGGACGATGCAGGCACGACCCACACCGCAGCAGGCCGACGCGCACGAGCCGACTCCGCAGGAGCGGTCGCGGGCGGTGCGCGCCACCGCGCACCACGCGAACGACGCCGCGCAACTGGCCGAACTGCTCGACATGCTGGGTCTCGACCCGGACGAAGGCCGGGGCGGGGGAGTGCCGCAGGCGCGCTCGGGCGGACCGTCCGCGGCCTGATCCGGCGCTCGGCCACCTCGGTGACTCCTCTCGTCACCGCCCCGCCACCGCGCTGGATTCCCCGCTGCGGAGCGGAAAACCGCGGTGCATGCGGGGAAACTGCGGCAGCCGGGCCGGAGGTCGACGTCGTGGTGGTCGGCGCCGGATGCGTCGGCCTGCACGCGTTGCCCGAGCTGCGGTCCCGCGGAATCACCGCGCTGGTGCGGGAAGCCGGCTCGGACGTCGGCGGAACCCGGTGCTGGAACCGGTGTCCCGGCGCGCGGTGCGACCTGGCGGCGAGCCGTCCGGCGCGCCGCGAACCGCGCCGGCGCGGCGGGACCGGGTGAGCAACGAGCACGGCACCTCCGGCGTGGAACCGCGGCGCGAGGTCGGGTCAGCCCACTGCGGTCACGGCAGTTCGAAGTGCTGGTAGTCCTTCGGATCGTGCCAGGACCCGCCCCAGGTCCAGCCCGCGTCGGTGAACATCCGCACCGCCGCGTCCCCGTCGTGCAGCATCCCCGGATCGCGGCGGGTGCGGTCCAGGTACGGCCCGGCGGTGGCCGGCTGCAGGTCGCCCTCCGAGCTCAGGTACGGGTTGCGCAGCGGGTTCACGTCCACCGCCCGTCCGTAGGCGTGCTGCGACCACGAGCCGCTGCCGGAGATCCCGCGGCAGTTGAACGCCGAGGTGTTGTTCGCCCGCATCGACGTCTCGTCCTCGGCCCCGGGGTAGTCCCCGGCGGGGCGCATCCGCTCGATGGGGAACCGCAGCGCGTGCAGCCGGGCGAAGGCGTCGACGGTCTGGCGCACCCGGTCCTCGTGCACGACGAGTTCCCCGGTGCGCTCCTGCCCGTCCACGCCGACGTGGCTCAGCCGCAGCAGGCGCAACCGGTCCGGGGCGACGGGGCAGCCGGGGTGCCAGCTCGCGCCGAGCCGGGCGGCGTCCACCGGTTCCACGCTGGAGGTGAAGCGCGGTGCCGGTTCGCCCGCCGGCGGTTGCGGGTTCCCGCACTGCACGGTGGTGGCGACCAGCGCGCACGCGAACGCGGCGGTGAGCCGGCGCGACGACGAGCCGCGGGAATTCCTCATGACGTGCCTCCCTTTTCGCATTCCGCTTCGAGTGTGCGGGTGGATGCGCGCGGAATCGAGCGTCGTTTCGAGCGATTTCCCCACGATCGGGGAGCATCCGGGTGTTCTTGTGTTGCGAATGGACAGTGCCCGGTCCACGATCCCGTTGTGGGATCAGTGGTCGCGGATTCCGGAGAACGCAGTCCGACCCCGAAACGGACGCATTTCCGGTGGCGCGACGGTGCTCCGGTGGGGCACTCGCAGACGGCCGAGCCCCGAACACGGTGCTGTCGCCGCCGACCCACCTGGTGGAGAGCGGGGGTCGCGACCGCGGTGCGGCCTCCGCCTCCGGGGCGTCCCGGGAATTGGTCCCGGCCGGGAAAGCGCGGCCGAACGGGAACCGCGCGTCTCGAATTCGGGTGTTCCGGTTCCGCCCGGCGAGCGGATTTCAGGCCGGGTGCACGCGCAACCCGTCGAACGCCGTCGCCACCACGGTGTCCGCGAGTTCCGCGGCGCCCACTCCGCCGTGCGGGCGGTACCACTCCGCCAGCGAGTTGACCATCCCGAACAGCAGCCGCCCCGCGGTCGCCGGGTCGACGTCGGCGCGCAGGTCGCCGTCCGCGACCGCCTCGCCGACCAGGTCGGTGACCAGCTGGTCGAACTCGCGGCGCCGGTCCAGCGCCGCCCGCTCCACGGGGGTGTTGCCGCGCACCCGCAGCAGCAGGGTCACGAACGGCAGCCGGTCCACCAGCACCAGCACGCTGCCGCGGACCAGGTGCTCCAGCCGCGCCACGGCGCGCGCGTCCTGCTCCCGCGCTTCGTCGGCGACGGCGAACAGGCCGTCCAGCGCGTGGTCGGTGGCGAGCCGGAGCAGCTCCTGCTTGCTCGGCACGTGGTGGTAGATCGCGGACTTGCTGATGCCGAGCTTGCGGGAGAGGTCCTCCATGCTGGTGCCGTCGTAGCCGCGGTCGTTGAACAGCTCCACCGCGACCGCCAGCAGGGATTCCAGGTCGTAGCCGGGTCGGCCGCGCTTGGCCGGGCGCGCGGGTGGTGCCGTCGTCATGGACCTGATTATTCCAGTAGGAATTTTCCAGTCGATCTGCGCGCGGCCCGCACGTCCGAGGCCCGCGCCGCGTCTGCATAGTGGTACCGACGGGCGCGAGACGGGAGCAGGCCATGAGCACGACGCACGCGGTGATCGGCACGCCCCTCGGCGAGCTGACGCTCATCGCCCGCGACGACGCGCTGACCGCGGTGCGCTTCGCGGGCGGCGGGCACCGCGAGGAGGACATCGGCGAGTCCGCCGGGACCGAGCTGTTCGCGGAGGCCGAGCGGCAGTTCGCCGAGTACTTCGACCGGCGGCGCACCCGGTTCGAGCTGCCGCTCGCGCCCCGTGGCGAACCCTTCCAGCTGCGCGTGTGGGAACTGCTCCAGGAGATCCCCTACGGCGAGACCACCAGCTACGGCGCGCTCGCGCGGCGGCTCGGCGACGTCGGACACTCGCAGGCCGTGGGCGCGGCCAACGGGCGGAACCCGCTGCCGGTGATCGTGCCCTGCCACCGGGTGATCGGCGCCGACGGCAGCCTCACCGGCTACGCGGGCGGCCTCGACCGCAAGCGCTACCTGCTGGCGCTGGAGGAACCCCCGGCGGAGGACGCCGGCCGGTTGTTCTGACCCGGTCAGGACCGGGAGCCGCGGACCTCCAGCGACTCCAGCAGCGCGGCCGTGGCCCGCTCGACCTCGTCGACGGCTCGGTCGAACGCCGCCGCGTTGTGCGCGGCGGGCGCGCGGAACCCGGAGATCTTGCGCACGTACTGCAGGGCGGCCGCACGCACGTCCTGCTCGGTCACCTGCTCCGCGTACGGCGGGCGGAGGGTCTTGATGCTTCGGCACATGCCCCCATCGTCCTCCGCCCGCCGACATCCGTCCGGGCTCCCGCGGCGCCGCACGGCCGCCGCGAGCAGCGCGCCGAGCGGGGAACGCGCCGCCCGCGCCAGCACCTCGTCGATCACCTCGGTCAGCGGACCGCCCGCCCCGCCGGGGGCCACGAGCAGGAACCGACGGCAGGAGCGCGCCGGGCGCCCGCGCGCGTGGCGAGAACGACGGAGACCACCGAATTCTGGCCATCCGCGGGAACCGGTGGTAGCAGTGGAGTTCGACCCGCCCCCGGATCCGTGAACAGGTACCCCATGCACCTCGTCGCCGTGCTCGCCCTCGACCCTGTCGTGCCGTTCGACCTGTCCATCCCGGCGGACACCTTCGGGTGGGTGCGGCTCGCCGACGGATCGCCCGGCTACCAGGTGCGGGTGTGCGCGGTGGACGGCGAGGTGGGCGCGGGGCCGTTCTCGATCCGCGCGCCGTGGGGATTGGACGGGCTGCGCGACGCCGACACCGTCGTCGTGCCGGGGCAGGCCGGGGCGCCCGCGCCCGTTCCGGAGGAGGCGCTGGCGGCGCTGCGGGACGCGGCGGCGCGCGGAGCCCGGATCGCCTCCATCTGCACCGGCGCGTTCGCGCTCGCCGCGGCCGGGCTGCTGGACGGGCGGCGGGCCACCACGCACTGGCTCGGCACCGCCGAGCTCGCCCGCATGCACCCGTCGGTCGAGGTCGATCCGGACGTGCTGTACGTGGACGAGGGCGACGTGCTCACCTCGGCCGGAGCGGCCGCCGGGATGGACCTGTGCCTGCACATGATCCGGCTCGACCACGGCTCGGCGGTGGCGGCCGATTCGGCGCGGCTCGCGGTGATGCCGCTGGAGCGCGACGGCGGGCAGGCCCAGTTCATCGCGCACGAGCCGCCCGCCCCCGACGGCGCCAGCGTGCAGCCGCTGCTGCACTGGCTGGAGGACAACCTGCACCAGCCGTTGACCCTGGCGGACATCGCCGCGCGCGCGGCGCTCAGCAGCCGCACCCTCAGCAGGCGGTTCCGCGAGCAGACCGGCACCACTCCGCTGCAATGGCTGCACCGGGCGCGGCTGCGGCGGGCGCAGCACCTGCTGGAGACCACCGGGCACCCGGTGGAGCGGATCGCCGAGCAGGTCGGGTTCACCTCGCCGACGACGTTCCGGGACCGGTTCAAGCGGCTCGTCGGCACCAGCCCGGCCCGCTACCGGCGCACCTTCCGCAGCGTCGCCTGACCTGCCCGCCGACCTGCCCGCCGCCCTGGATCGCCGGCCCGCTGGTGCCGGGCGGTCCGGTCTTTCAGCCGATGTGGGTGTCGGGGGTGTGCTCTAGCGTTCCGGAGGCGATCGACTGGGGAAGGTGCGACGGGATGACGGGAACGGACGAGCGGACGGATCTGCTGGGTCTGCTGGGAGAACAACGGCACGCGCTGCTGATCACGGTGCGCGGGCTCAGCGACGCCGCCGCGGCGCGGCGGACCACCGCGAGCGACCTCACCTTGGGCGGGCTGCTCAAGCACCTCGCCGCGGTGGAGCGGGAGTGGACGCGGGTGCTGCGCTCGCGGCCCGATCCGGAGCAGCTCGGCGGCGCCGATCCGGACAGCCTGCGGATGGGGCCGGATGATGCGCTGGCCGACCTCATCGACGACTACCGGCAGGCCGCCGAGGACACCGACCGGGCCGTGGCCGAGCTCCCGGACCTGGGCGTGCCGCTGCCGCTGCCCGCGGCGCCGTGGTTCCCGCCGGGAGCCGAGTGGACCGCGCGCCGCGTCGTCGGCCACCTGCTGCGGGAGACCGCGCAGCACGGCGGTCACGCGGACCTGATCCGGGAGGCCCTGGACGGCGCCAGCACCACCCGCCAGCTCGCCGCCGACTTCGGCATCGACCGCAGCTAGCCGAGCACCTCCAGCACGAACCGCGCCCGCTCCGCGACCGGTGCCCGCGGCAGTTCCACGAGCTCGTAGCCGTAGTCGGCGTAGGTCTCGGCGAGCACCTCGCCGGTGCGGCGCGCGAGCTCGGGAGACTGCCTGCGCTCCGCGTCGGTCCGGTAGATCGTCGGCCACGGCGGCGCGAGGAACACCGGGCCCGAGTACCGCAGGTCCCGGGCCGCGGCGTGCACGTGCGCGGGCAGCGGGAGGCCTTCGACGCGCAGGAAACCGGCGATGTCCGGCAGCCCGCGGTCGAAGAACGTGACGCCGTCCCGCGCGGCCCGGTGCTCGCGCAGTTCCCAGCACAGCATCAGTTCCGCGAACAGCACCGGGTCGACCCACGGCAGCCCGCCGCCGCCGACGGCGAGCTGGTCGCGGATCACGCCGCGCCCGGCCTCCTCGGACCGGGCCCACCCGGCGGCGCCGAGCCGGTCGAGCAGCGTGCTCTTCCCGGAACCCGGGCCGACGGTGACGACGACGCGGCGCGGTGCGGACATGCGGGGCCTCCTGGGCGGTGCGGGTGGGGTCGGCCCGGGACGGGAGCCGTCCGCGCGGAGCCGGGAGAACGCAGCGGGCGTGCGGCGCGGCTGCGTGCCGCCAGGATAGCGGCGCGCCCTTGACTTCGAGCGCGCTCGAACTCCTAGCGTTCGTTTCGGATCGGGCGGCACCGCACGGCGGGCTCCACCGCCCTGCCCGCCGCCGCGGGCGCCGCCCGATCCACCGGAATTCCGCTGCGACCGAAGTGTTCGAGATGGAGAACACGGTGCCGATCGCGACGTTCGACGAGTTCTACGCGGCGGGTGATCCGCCGTGGGTGATCGGGGAACCGCAGCCCGCGGTGGTGGAGCTGGAGCGCACCGGCGGCTTCCGGGGCGCGGTGCTCGACCTCGGCTGCGGGACGGGGGAGCACACGATCCTGCTGGCCGGCCGCGGCTACGACGTGCTGGGCGCGGATTCGTCCCCGAACGCGCTGGAGCGGGCGCGGGCGAACGCCGCCCGGCGCGGGGTGGACGCGCGCTTCGAGCTCGCGGACGCGTTGCGGCTCCCGGAGAACCGGCGGTTCGACGTGGTGCTGGACAGCGCCCTGTTCCACGTGTTCGGCCCGGCGGACCGCAGCGCCTACGCCCGGTCGCTGCGCGCGGTGACCGAACCGGGTTCGGTGGTGCACGTGCTGGCGCTGGCCGACGTGGCGGAGAGCATCGGGCCGACGGTGCACCAAGACGACTTCGCCGCCGCGTTCACCGACGGCTGGGACGTCGAGGAGGTGCGCCGGGTGTCGTACCGCGGCATCGCCTCCGGGGACAACGCCCGCCGCCTGGACGTCGCCGACGGCGCGGTGGTCGATTCCGCCGCGCACCTGGCCCGGATCCGCCGCCGGTAGCGATCCACAATGGACTGATCACTGCTCGGGGGTGCAGCGGGACGGCCGGTCCAGGTCGGCGCAGGGGACGTCGCCCTCGTGCCGCAGGATCGCGCCGCCCGCCGGAGAACGCAGGAACTCCAGGAAGCTCGACACGAGCGAGCCGGGCCGCGGTTCGTCGTAGGTGTAGGCGAATTCGGTCTCCCAGAAGGGATAGGCGCCGTCGACGACGGTCTCCCGGGTGGCGGGCACGCCGTCGATGCGGACCGGCAGCACCCGGTCGTCGCCCTCGATCCGGCCCGCCTCCGCGTAGCCGAGAGCGCCGGGTGTGCGGCGCACCGCGTCCAGCACCTGGCCGGTGTCGCCGCGTTCGCAGTGCACCACGCCCGGCGCCTCCTCGGGTCGGACTTCCGCGCAGTCGGCGGAGTTCCACGGCGCCCGTTCGCCGCCCGCGCCGAGCAGGCGGCGTTCGAAGACCTTCCGGGTGCCGGACTGCCGGTCGCGGCTCACCAGCCGCACCGGCAGCTCGGCGCCGTCCAGCTGCCGCCAGTCGGTGATCTCGCCCCGGTACAGGCGCCGGACCTGGTCCAGCGACAGGTCCCGCACCTGCGCCTGCTCGCTGACGACGAGGCTGAACACCGACAGCGACACGGGGCGCGCCAGCAGCTTCGGCTCGCGGTTCCCCTTGGCACCGTCGGAGAACGCGAGCAGGTCCGGTGCTCCGTCCCGGGCGGCGCGCCCGGGCTCGCCGAGCTCGGCGAGGCCGGTGTCGCTGTCGCTGAAGTCGGAGACGATCAGCGAGCCGGGGCAGCGCCGCTGGTAGGCGTCGGCCGCGGCGCGGGCCGCGTGCTCGAACGCCGAGGAACCGGTGAGCGTGATGCGGCCCGCCGCGCACTCCAGCGCCACCGGATCGGGCCGGGTCAACGAGACCGCGAGCTGCCCGAGGCTGACCAGCACCAGGAACAGCACCAGCGCCATGATCCGCCGCGGTGGCCGGTTGTGGCTGCGGGTCTCGCGGATGGCGCCGGTGCCAACGCCGCCCTTGATGCCGCCGACGACCTCCGGCGCGGCGTCCGATCCTGCCGCGCGGTCCGATCCCGCCGCGCGGTCCAGCACCGCCAGCACCTTGTAGTGCGCGCCGCGGTTGAGCGGCACCTTGGGCAGTTCGATGACGTCCCGGTCGACGCGCAGCCCGGAATCCGGCCCGAAGGACGGGCGCAGGAATTCGCTGCTGAGCTCGGTGATCACCATGCCCGCGATGGTGCGGCCGGGGAACCGCACCCGGATGCCGACCTTGTCGCCGTCGAGCACCGCGTAGTCGGCGGGGTCGATGTTGGTGGCCCCGTCGTTCTCGATGCGCAGCAGCACGAACGAGGGCGCGGTGAGCGCGGCGCCTTCGGTGGACAGCTGCAGGGCTTGGAACGCGCCGGGGTCGAGCCGGCCGCGGTCGGGGTGCGCGGCGTCGGTGGCGGTGGTGTCCAGCTGCACCCGGTAGCCGAGCCGTTTGCGGCCGACGAAGGCGAATTCGTAGAGCGCGAGCACGATCGGCACCACGAGGCCGAGCGCGGCCAGCGCGGTCTCCCAGGACCAGTCGAAGTCGGGCATGTCGGCTCCCGTCGCGCGGGGAAGTGCGCTTCCGAGGCCGAAGCTAGGGGCGGCCGGTGCGGCCGGGTCCGGGTGCGGCGACCGTTCGGGAACAGTTCACCGGTGGTCCACCGGGGGCGTTGACAGCGGTGGGGCCGATTCCTAGTCTCGTCTACAAGAGGAATCGCAGTCTACATATGAAGACGAGATGCGCATGGCTTCGGCTCCGCTCGGTACCTCGCCACCCGACCCCGGTAGGTTCGCCGCCCACCTCCGCGAACGCATGGCCGCCGGCGTGCTGTCGTTCCCCCTCACCTCGTTCACCGCCGCCGGCGAGCTCGACCTCGCCGCGTTCCGGACCTACCTCCGGGGACAGGTCGACGCCGACCCCGCCGCGTTCTTCGTCGCCTGCGGCACCGGCGAGTTCTTCTCCCTCACCCAGGACGAGCACGCCGCCGTCGTGCGGACCGCCGTCGAGGTCGCGGACGGGCGGATCCCGGTGCTCGCCGGGCTCGGCTACGGCTGGGCGCAGGCGCGGCAGTTCGCCGAACGCGCCGTGGACGCGGGCGCCGACGCCGGACTGCTGCTCCCGCACTACCTCGTCAAGGCACCGCAGGACGGCGTGGTCGAGCAGGTGCGCCGCGTCGCCGAGCACACCCGGCTGCCGCTGATCGCCTACCAGCGCGACCACGTCCGCTTCGGCCCCGGCGCCGCCGCCCGGATCGCCGAGCTCCCCACCGTCATCGGCCTCAAGGACGGCCACGGCGACCTCGACGCGCTGCAGCGCCTCACGCTCAGCACCCCCGCGGACTTCCTGTTCTTCAACGGCGCGGCCACCGCCGAGATGCAGGCCCGCGCCTACTCCGCGATCGGCGTCCCCGCCTACTCCTCCGCGGTGCACGCGTTCGCCCCCGAGATCGCGCGGACCTTCTTCACCGCGCTGCGCGGCGGGGACCGGGAGCGAGTCGAAGGGCTGCTGCGCGAGTTCTACTTCCCGCTCGTCGAACTCCGCGACCGCCGGGCCGGTTACGCCGTGGCGCTGGTCAAGGCGGGCGCCCGGCTGCGCGGCCTGCCCGTCGGGCCGGTGCGCGCCCCGCTGGTCGATCCGGGGCCCGCCGACCTCGCCGACCTCCAGAAGCTGATCGAGACGGGCCTGGCGCTCGTCGACCAGGACTGAGCAGGGAGATCCCATGCCCGAGAGCACCCGCATCGCCGAAGTCCGCGTCACCCCCATCCTGATCAGCGATCCGCCGCTGCTGAACGTCCAGGGCGTGCACCAGCCGTACACGCCGCGCACCATCGTCGAGGTCGTCACCGAGAACGGGGTGAGCGGCATCGGGGAGACCTACGGCGACACCGACTACCTCACGATCGCCCAGGCCTTCGGTCCGGAGCTCGTCGGACGCCCGCTGACGGCCCGCAACGACCTGTTCGCCCGGGTCGCCGCCGCGGCCGCCGAAGTGGACATCGCCCGGATCGACAACACCGTCGTCGCCGAAGGGCTCCGCGGCGCCCGCACCGAGGTGAAGCTGGTGCACAGCGTCGTGTCCGCGTTCGAGGTGGCGCTGCTCGACGCGCTCGGCCACGAGACCGGGTTGCCGGTGCACGCGCTGCTCGGCGGGAAGGTCCGCGACCGCGTCGAGTACAGCGGCTACCTGTTCTACCGGTGGGCCGCGCACCCGCTGCCCGGCGAGCCGGAGGACGACTGGGGCGCCGCGCTCGATCCGGCAGGCGTCGTCGCGCAGGCGCGGCGGTTCGCCGACCGGTACGGGTTCCGCTCCTTCAAGCTCAAGGGCGGCGCGTTCGCACCGGAGCAGGAGGTCGCCGCGGTCCACGCGCTGCACGAGGCGTTCCCGGACGCCCCGCTGCGGCTCGACCCCAACGGCGCGTGGTCGGTCGAGACCAGCCTGCGGGTCGCCGCCGAGCTCGAAGGCGTCGCCGAGTACCTGGAGGACCCCACCGCGGGCACCGAGCAGATGGCGCGGGTCGCCGCCCGCACCAGCCTCCCGCTGGCCACCAACATGTGCGTCACCGCGCTCGACGAGGTGCCCGCCGCGTTCGCCGCCGACGCCGTGCAGGTCGTGCTCTCCGACCACCACTATTGGGGCGGGCTGCGCGCCACCCAGGACCTCGCCGCGATCTGCCGCACCCACGGCAAGCAGCTGTCCATGCACTCCAACACGCACCTGGGCATCAGCCTCGCCGCGATGACGCACGTGGCCGCCACCATCCCCGACCTCGACCACGCCTGCGACACGCACCGGCCGTGGCAGACCGAGGACGTGATCACCGCGCCGCACACCTTCCGCGACGGCTGCGTCGAGGTCACCGACGCGCCCGGGCTGGGCATCGAGCTCGACCGGGACTCGCTGGCCCGGTTGCACCGGCGCTGGCTCGACAGCGACGTGCGCGACCGGGACGACGCGGCCGCGATGCGCAGGGTGCGCCCGGAGTGGCAGGCACCCTCGTTCCCCGTCTGGTGAACCGCTCCTTCCCCTCCCGGAGGCGTCGATGACGACGGTACCGACGGAGTCCACTTCGGACGATGCCGCGCTGCGCGGTGCGGTGGGCAAGTTCTTCCGGCGCATGGTCCCGCTGCTGGTGGTCATGCTGATCGTCAACCAGATGGACCGCACGAACATCGGGTTCGTGCGCCACGACCTGGAAGCCGACCTCGGCATCGGCGCCGCGGCCTACGGGCTCGGGGCCGGGCTGTTCTTCGTGGCCTACGCGCTGTTCGAAGTACCGAGCAACGTGCTGATGGAGCGCTTCGGCGCCCGCGTCTGGCTCACCCGCATCATGATCAGCTGGGGCGTGGTGGTGTTCGCGATGGCGTTCATCACCGACACCACCACCTTCTACGCGATGCGGTTCCTGCTGGGCGTCGCGGAGGCCGGGTTCTTCCCCGGCGTCATGTACTACTTCACCCGTTGGCTGCCGGACCGGTACCGGGGCCGCGCCGTCGCGATCTTCCTCGGCGGTTCCGCGGGCGCCTACGTGGTGACCGGGCCGGTCACCGGCGCGCTGCTGGAGCTGGACGGGGTGGCCGGGCTCGCCGGCTGGAAGTGGATGTTCCTGGCGCAGGGCGTGATCTCGGTGCTGATCGGCGTCGTGGCGGCCTTCCTGCTCGTCTCCCGGATCGGGGACGCGAAGTGGCTCACCGCCGAGGAGGGGGCCGCGCTGGCCGCGGCGGTGGCCGCCGACGACGCGCACCGGGCGGACGCGGAGGAGCGGGTGTCGAAGACCCGGCTGCTGCTGCACCCGCAGGTCCTGCTGCTGTGCTTCATCTTCTTCGCCATCTCGCTGACCGGGTACGCGATCACGTTCTGGCTGCCGAGCCTGGTGTCCGGCATCGCAGGGCTGCCGGACTTCGGCGTCGGAGTGGTGAGCGCGGTGCCGTGGGCGTGCGCGATCGCCGCGATGTACCTGATGGGCCGGTTCACCGACCGCACCGGCGTCCGCCGCCCGTACGTCACGGTGGCGCTGGTCGTCGCCGCGGTCGGCACCTTCCTGGCGACGCTCGGCTCGCCGTGGTTCGGAGTGGGGGCGATGTGCGTGGCCGCGGTCGGGTTCAAGTGCTCCGCGTCGATCTTCTGGCCGATCGCGCAGCAGGGGCTGGACGGCAAGATCGTCGCGCCGGGCATCGCGCTGGTGAACTCGCTGGGCAACCTCGGCGGTTTCGTGGCGCCCACCGCGATCGGCCTCCTGGAGGAGACCACCGGATCCACCACCTACGGGCTCTACGGGCTGTCGGCGGCCTCGTTGCTCGCCGCCGGGCTCGCCACCCTGATCGGCAGGCGCCGGTCCGCCGCCGCCCGCTGACCCCGGACCCCGGGCGCTCCCGCGCCGGACGCCCGGGGCCGCGGAGCCTTCGACGGCCCGCCGACCGCCCGGTGTGTACGGTGTTGCTTTGCGGAAAAGGCACGGTGGCCGGGGGTTTTCCGGTCGCGGGGAGCGCGGGATGAGCGGCATGGCGGACGGGCAGAAGGGCGTGCGGGACGTCAAGTCGGCGGCCCGCACGGTGGAGGTCCTGGAGGTGCTGGGCGGCCTCGACGGTGAACCGGTGAACCTCCGCGAACTGGCCGAACGCACCCAGGTGCCGCGCAGCAGCCTCTACGCCCTGCTGCAGACGCTCGTCGCCCGCGGCTGGGTGCGCACCGACGTCACCGGCTCGCTGTACGGGATCGGGGTGCGGGCGCTGCTGGTCGGCACCTCCTACATCGACGGCGACCTGCGCGTCGCCGAGATCGGGCCGCACCTGGACGAACTGGTCGCCGACCTCGGCGAGACGGTGCACTTCGCCCGGCTCGACGGCGCCGACGTGGTGTACCTGCTGACCCGCGAGTCCAAGCACCACCTGCGCCCGTTCAGCCGGGTCGGCCGCCGGTTGCCCGCCAGCGCCACCGCGCTGGGCAAGGCGCTGCTGGCCGAACGGGCGGACGCCGACGTGGCGGCGCTGCTGCCGGACCCGCTGCCGAGGTTCACCGGGTCGACCCTGGACCGCGCCGGGCTGCACGCGGACCTGGCCGCCACCCGCGATCGCGGCTACGCCGTGGAGCTGGAGGAGAGCAACGTCGGCGTGCACTGCATCGGCGTCGCGTTGCGCTACGACAACCCGGTGCAGGACGCGATCAGCTGCTCGGTGCCCACCGCGCGGGTCACCCCGGAGTTCGAGCGGCGCGCCGTGCGGCGGATGTTGCGCGCTCGCGACGAGATCGAACGCGCCGCGCTGCGCTGGCCCACCTCCCAGGTCTCCTGGCGCTGATGTCCGAAGTGGACTGACACGCGCCGCTTCCACCGAAGGACCGCACCGGGTTCGGCCGGGCGGCCCTTGCGCGCCCGCGGGCCCCTCGCCACGCTCGAAGCCGGAGCTCGACCAGGGGACCGGGCTCGTCGAGGGGAGCGTTCGATGGGGCGGGACGGACGGCGGCACGACGCGGAACGGATCGGAACCGACCCGGGCCCGGCCGCGCCCCAGCAGGCCGCACCGGGCGCTTCCTGGACCGCTGCTCCGCCGCACGCCCCCGGCGTACCCGCCGCCAGGGCGCCGCGGACCGACCCCGGATTCTCGCTCGAATCGATCCCCGGAGTGGACGTGAAGCACGCCAACGCGGCCCGCATGTACGACTACGCCCTCAACGGCGACCACAACTTCAAGATCGACCGCGAGGTCGCCGACCAGGTGTTCGCGGTGATGCCCAGCGGCCCCGCCGTCGCCCGCGCCAACCGCGCCTTCCTGCGCCGCGCCGTGGAGTTCTGCGTGGACGAGGGCATCGACCAGTTCCTCGACCTCGGCTCCGGCATCCCCACCCGCGGCAACACCCACGAGATCGCGCAGGCCCGCAACCCCGAGGCCCGCGTGGTGTACGTCGATGACGAACCCGTCGCCGCCGCGCACACCCGCCAGCTGCTGCGCGGCAACGAGAACGCGGCGATGGTGCAAGCCGACGTGCGCGACCCGGGCGACGTGCTGGCCGCGGAGCCCACCCGGCGGTTGCTCGACCTCGACCGGCCGGTGGCCGTGCTCATGGTCGCGGTGCTGCACTACGTCAGCGACGCGGACGGCATCGTCGAGATGCTGCGGACCTACCGGGAGCAGTGCACCCGGGGCAGCTTCCTCGTCATCTCGCACACCACCCAGGACAACCAGCCCGACGCCTCCCGGGAGCTGCGCGAGCTGCTGGCCGCCTCGGGCACCGAGGTCACGCACCGCGACCGCGCGGCGGTGCGCGCCCTGTTCGACGGCTGGCGGCTGGTGGAGCCCGGCGTGGTGTGGACCCCGCAGTGGCACGGGTCGCCGCCCGCGCCCGGCGCCCCGGCGCCGGAGGAGTCCGAAACCTGGTGCGGCGTGGCCGAACTCCGCTGATCGCCCGCGACGACCCGCCGCGCGCGTGCGAGGACGGGTCCCGGGCAGTTGCCGGAGGGTGCGGATCAGTCCTCTGTGGAGCATCGCGGAACGCCGATTTCCCATCATGTGGTCATCTTCGGCCGTCCCCGTCCCGCGGCATGACATATGTCATTGCCCGCGCTCGTGGTCGCTCGCGGTCGGGTCGGCTATCGTCTGATCCGCATGGCGGCGCCCGCGAGCTATACCGGCGGGCGCCCTGACCGGCGTCCCCGCCCCTTCCGCACGCGGCCGGACGCGTCCTGCCGAAGATCGGAGTGGGCACCGATGAGCCGCGCGCACCGCGCCTGGCGGCGGGGAACCGCCCCCGCCCGCCGATCGGAGCCGACGTGACCGGAGTGCTCACCGGGTTCGCCGTGATCGGCGCCATCATCGCCGTCGGCTACCTGGTGGCGCTGCGCGGCTCACTCGGCGACCACGGCCAGGAGGTGCTGAGCAGGCTCGCGTTCTCGGTGGGCACCCCGGCGCTGCTGTTCACCACGCTCGCCCGCGCCGACCTGTCCGTCATCGTCTCGCTGCCGCTGCTGATCACCGCGCTGAGCACCTTCGCCGCCGCCGGCCTGTTCGTCGCCGCCGGGGTGGTCCGCGGCTGGGACGTCGGGCGCACCACCATCGGCGCGTTGTGCTCCAGCTACGTCAACTCCGGCAACCTCGGCATCCCGATCGCGGTGTACGTGCTCGGCGACGCGTCGCTGGTCGCGCCCGTGCTGCTGCTGCAGCAGCTCGTCGTCACCCCGATCGCGCTGGCCGTGCTCGACCTGTCGCGGCCCGGAGCGCACACCTCCTGGACGGCGCGGCTGACCACGCCGTTCCGCAACCCCGTGGTGCTCGGTTCGCTCAGCGGCGTCGCGGTCGCCGCGACCGGGCTGCACGTGCCGGACGCCGTGTTCGACCCGATCAACCTGCTCGGCGGGATGGCGGTGCCGGGCGTGCTGCTGGCGTTCGGGATCTCGCTGCGCGGCGCCAGCCTGCCCGGCCGGAGCCCGGAGAAGAAGGTGGTGTTCTTCTCCGTGGCCCTCAAGTCCGTGGTGCAGCCGCTGGTCGCCTGGGCGTTGGGCCGGTTCGTCTTCGACCTGCCCGACCCGCAGCTGTTCGCCGTCGTCGTCACCTCGGCGCTGCCCGCCGCGCAGAACCTGTTCACCTACGCGGCCCGCTACGAGACCTCGGTGGTGCTGGCCCGCGAATCCGTGCTGCTGTCCACCATCCTCGCCGCACCCGCCATCGGGTTCATCGCGGTGCTGCTCGGCTGACTGCCCCTTCATTTTCACTTCGGTTGCGAGGTGGGTCGGGTGGCGGAACCTCAGCAGCTTCCTCGCTGCCCGCTTTCCCAGTGGCTCTTCAACGTCTTCCTGTCAGCGGCGAAGCCGATGAGCTGCCGACCAGGCACGCAGACCGACCACCAGCGGGTTCTCAGCGGTTCCCTCGCGAGGACAGCTTTTCCCTCGTGGCGGAGCCACTTGGGAAAAAGATCCCGCAGCGAGGGAACCGCTGAGGTTCCGCCACCCGCCCCCGAAGCAACAGAAGGGGGAAGATCACCGCAAAGTGGTAGTCCGCACGAAGCTCAGGGTCTGCGGCCAGGAGTGCAGGTATGCCTCGGCGTTCACCGGGTTCTCCTGGCGGGCGCGGGCGCTGAACCCGTGCTCGGCGCCGGGGTAGGTGTGCACGATGCTGGCGCCGCGCTCGCGGCCGGTGAGCGCCGCGTTCAGCGCGTCGAAGCTCTCCCGCGGCACCAGGTCGTCGGCGCCCGGGTAGTGCATCATCACCGGCGCCTCGATCCGCGCGGCGTGCTCGGCGGCGTCCAGCGCGTGGTTCGGCGCGGGCGGAATCGGCACCGTCGGGTGGTAGGCGATCACGTTCGCCAGCCGCTTGTCCCGTCCGCCCAGCAGCAGCGCGAACCGGCCGCCGAGGCACCAGCCGATCACCCCGGCCCGCTGCACGCCGAGCTCGTTGAACAGGTGCGAGAGCAGCCGCTGCTGCTCGGCGAGCGCCGCCTCGTCGTCGAGCTCGCCCATCAGCCGCACCAGCTCGTCGCGCTCGGTGTCGTCGGCGCTCGGCCCGTCCCACGGGTCCCAGGACAGCGCGGTGACCCCGGCGGCGGCCAGGTCGGCGGCGAACTCCCGCACCTGCTCGCCGATGCCGGTGAGCATCGGCAGCAGCAGCATCGCGCCGCCCGCGTCCACCTCCGGCCGCGCCAAGTAGGCGCGGGACCGGCCGACCGCTACGAACTCCCCGGAGATCTCCTCAGCCATGCCCCCACCCTAGGCACTCGTGGGGGAACCGGCGGGCGGTGGCCGCCCGCGATGATCCACGATGGGCGGGCAGCGCAGCCGAACGGGAGGACGACGCGTGGTGGCACCTGGACCGCTCCGGTACGAACCCGACTCCGGGATCGCCCTGCTGACCTTGGACGACCCGCCGATGAACCTGGTGACCCTGGAGCTGACCCGCGCGCTCGACGCCGCGCTGGACGCGGTGGAGCGCGACGGCGCGCGCGTCGTGATCCTCACCGGGGCGGGTGAGCGGGCGTTCTGCGCCGGTTCCGACATCGGCGAGTTCCCCGGCCTGATGCACCCCGGCGCGGTCGTGGAGCGGAAGCTGCGCAGGCAGAACGAGGTGTTCACCCGGCTGGAGCGGCTGCCGGTGCCGACGATCGCCGCGCTCGGCGGCCTCGCCTACGGCGGTGGCCTGGAACTGGCGGCGTGCTGCGACCTGATCATCGCCGAACCGCAGGTGCGGGTGGGACTGCCGGAGATCAAGCTCGGCCTGTTCCCCGGCAGCGGTGGCACCTACCGGGTGACGCGGCGGATCGGGCGGGGGCGCGCGAAGCAGCTGATGTTCTTCGGCGACCCGGTCGACGCGAGCACCGCGCTGTCCTGGGGGCTGCTCGACGAGGTGGTGGAGCGCGGCGGCGCGCTCGCCGCGGCCCGGGAGCGCGCGGACGTTCTGCTGCGGCGGCCGCGGACCTCGCTGCGGCTGGTGAAATCCCTCATCGACGCCACCGCGGACGAACCGGACGAGGAGGTGCTGCGGCGCTCGCTGGCCGCCAGCGACGAGGCGTTCACCTCCGCCGAGGCGCGCGAAGGGGTCCGGGCGTTCTTCGCCAAGGAGACCCCGGACTTCGACACCGGCCGATAGCCCGCGCCGCCCTGTTCGCGCCCCCCGCTCGCGCCGACGGGCCACCCCGAGCCGCCGGGCTGCCGAGCCGCGCCGGCGGGTCGCCCGTCCCGCGCCGACGGGCTGCCGAGCCGCGCCACGCCGAACGTCCGCCGCGCCTCCAGGTCGCACCGACGGGCCGCGCCACCGAGTCGCCGGGCTGCCGCGCCGCGATGCGACCACTCCGCGGCTGCGGGACGGTGGTGGCTCGGCAGGGGAGGGCGCGCATGACCGAGACCTACCGGATCGTGACCGGAGTGGACGGCTCAGCGTCGTCGCGCGCCGCGCTGCGCTGGGCGCTGTGGCACGCCGACCTCGCCGGGGGCGCTATCACCGCGCTGATGGCCTGGGACCTCTCACCGATCTACGGCTGGGCGCCGGACGACGCCGGGCACCGCACCGCGCGGACGCTGCAGGACGTGGTGCACGAGGTGGCCGGTGAGTCCCGCGTACCCGTGGAGCGCGTCGTCGTGCAGGGCGGTCCGGCGAAGGCGCTCATCGACGCGGCCGCCGACGCGGACCTGCTGGTCGTCGGCAGCCGCGGCCACGGCGGGTTCACCGGAGCGCTGCTCGGTTCGGTGGGTCAGCACTGCGTGCAGCACGCGGCGTGCCCCGTGGTGGTGGTCCGCGAACCCGGTGGCCGCACGGGGTGATCGGCCCGTTCGTCCGCGCAGATCGGTCGTCCGCCGGGCGTCGCCCGCGGTGACGGTGATCGCATTCCCAACCTGTTGGATTGGGTTTACACCGCCGCGGCGCCCTGGCTAGCGTTCGGGCATGCCGCAGCGGCCGATGCTCACCACCCGGGGTCACGTGGACCTGTCGCGGGTGGCCTCGGCGCTCTGTCCGCGCTGACCCGGCTCGTTCCCCCGCACCGGTCCCACCGGTCCTCCCGTCCCGCGCGGACGGACGCCCTCACCTCGTGCCCGGCCGCCCGGCGGCCGCGCCCCTCGCTGGAGGTCCCATGCCGACCCGCTCCACGCGGCGTTCCTTCCTGGCCAAGCTGGCCGCCGCCCCGCTCGTCCTGAGCCCGCTCGCCGCGGCCGCCTGCGGCGGGAATCCCGCGGTCCGCGAGGACGGCAGCGTCGACCTCACCAAGGTCACGCTCACCATCGGCGACCAGGCGGGCATCCAGCAGGCCCTGGTCGAGGCCGCCGGCGTGCTCGACGGCAAGCAGTACCAGGTGCACTGGTCCCAGTTCGCCGCCGCCGCGCCGTTGCTGGAAGCCCTCCGCAGCGGAGCCGTCGACATCGGGCTCGCCGGGGACGCGCCGACGCTCAACGCGCTCGGCTCCGGCGCCGACATCAAGATCGTCTCGGCGACCCGGGCGGTGCGGCAGTACGGACTGGCCATCGTGGTGCCGAAGGGCTCGCCGATCCGCACGGTCGCCGACCTGCGCGGCAAGACCGTCTCGCCGACCACGCCCGGCAGCGTCGGGCACTACCTCCTGCTGAGCGCGCTGCGCGAAGCCGGGTTGTCCGCGGACGACGTGCGGATCAGCTTCCTCGAACCGGTCAACGCGAGCGCCGCGCTCAGCTCCGGCGCCATCGACGCCTGGTCCACCTGGGACCCGTACACCGCCGCCGCCCAGCTCGACCAGGGCGCGACCGTGCTGCGCGACGCGAACGGCCTCGCCCACGGGCTCAGCTTCATCAACGCCTACCAGGAAGCGCTCGACGACCCGGGCCGCCGCGCCGCCATCCGCGACTTCATCGGCCGCTACAACAAGGCGCTGGAGTGGGCGCGGGCCAACCCGGAGGAGAACGCGCGGATCTACGGCGACCTCAGCCACCGGCCGCCGAACATCGCCCGGCTCGTCTCGGACCGCTCGCAGCGCACCGGTGGTCCGGTCGACGACCAGGTGACCGCCCAGCTGCAGGAGGTCGCCGACAACTACCTGGAGTTCGGCGTGCTGCGCGAACACCTGGCGATCGGCGAGCACGTCGACCGCGGCCTGTACTGAGCGGGCGGTGGCGATGACCCGGCGGCTGCACCTCGCGCTCTACCTCGACGACCACGGCATCCACGCCGGCGGCTGGCGCCACCCGCGGGCGGCGCCGCCCGGCGAGCACGGCCTGGCGCTCTATCGGCGGCTCGCCGAGTCCGCCGAGCGCGCCAAGCTGGACCTGCTGTTCATCGCGGACAAGCTCGCGGTCGACGACATCTACGGCGGGGACTTCGGCGCGGTCCTCGAACACCGGCCGAACACCCATCTCGACCCGATCGTGCTGCTGTCGGCGCTGTCCTCGGTGACCGAGCGGATCGGCCTGGCCGCGACCGCGTCCACCACGTACTCGGAGCCGTTCCACGTGGCCCGGATGTTCGCCAGCATCGACCACCTCAGCGGTGGCCGGGCCGGGTGGAACGCGGTGACCTCGGTCAGCGACGGGGAGGCGCGCAAC
Organism: Saccharopolyspora sp. 6M; assembly: GCF_020176775.1. Classification (NCBI taxonomy): domain Bacteria; kingdom Bacillati; phylum Actinomycetota; class Actinomycetes; order Pseudonocardiales; family Pseudonocardiaceae; genus Saccharopolyspora; species Saccharopolyspora sp. 6M. The sequence goes on along the minus strand of NZ_JAIUJZ010000011.1, from coordinate 32,247 downwards.
TTCGGCCGCGCCGAGCACCTCGGCCACCAGGAACGCTACGAGCGGGCCGCCGAGTTCCTCACCGCGGTGCGGGCCTTGTGGGATACCTGGGACGAGGGCGCGGTGCTCGCCGACCAGGCCGCGGGCCGGTTCGCCGACGCGAGCAAGGTCCGCTACGCCGACCACGCGGGGGACTGGTTCCAGGTCCGCGGGCCGCTCCCCGTGCCCCGGGTGCCGCAGGGGCGGCCGGTGATCGTGCAGGCCGGGGCGTCGGGGGTGTTCCAGCGGCTCGCCGCCGCGAACGCCGACCTGGTCTTCGCGGTGGCGCCGACGCTGGAGCGCGGGGTGGAGTTCTACCGCGGCTTCAAGCGGCAGGTGCGGGAGGCGGGCCGCGGCGAGCACGAGGTGCGGGTGCTGCCCGGGATCATGCCCGTGGTCGGGGAGACCGACGAGCAGGCGCGGGAGGTCGAGCGGGAGCTGCGTGCGCTGGTGCTGCCCATCGCGGGCCTCACCTTCATGGCGGCGAGCATGAACCTCGACCTGTCCCGCTTCCCGGTCGACGGGCCGGTGCCCGACGTCCGGGACGAGATCCGCGGCAGCAAGGGCCGCTTCCAGCACGTGATCGCCGATGCGATCGACCGCGGGATCATGCTGGGGGAGCTGGGTGCCGAGTACGCGGCGACGCTGTCGTTCCCGCTGGTCGCCGGATCTCCCGCCACGATCGCCGACGAGTTCCAGCGCTGGTTCGAGGCAGGCGCCTGCGACGGGTTCGTGCTGATGCCGCCGTACGTGCCGGGCGGGGTCACGGACTTCTTCGAGCAGGTGGTGCCGGAACTGCAGCGCAGAGGATTATTCCGCACGGAGTACAAGGGGCGCACCCTGCGCGACCACCTCGGCATCGAGCGTCCCTGATCGACGCCGAGGTGGTCCGCCGGATCAGAGGGGCTTGCGCCCGACCCCGGCCCAGATCGCCGACTCGCCGGACTGGCTGAAGTCCAGCTTCGGCGAGTGGTTGGGGCTGCTGTCCTCCGGGTGCCAGTCGGTCGTCCACGCCATGCCCGGCTCCAGCATCTCGAAGTCGCCGAACAGCTCGCGGATCTCCTCCTGGCTGCGCCAGATCACCGGGCTGGAGGAGTTGTCGTACATCTGCTTGATGCCGACCAGCTGGTCGTCCAGCTCGGCGGGGACCCCGTCGTCGGTGAGGTGCGACAGCGCCAGGTACGAGCCGGGCGGCAGCAGCTCCCGGTAGCGCTTCATGACCTGCGGCGAGATGTCCTCGCCGTCCGGACCCGGCTGCTGGACGTGCAGCACCGCGATCAGCAGCACCGCGACCGGCTGCTCCAGGTCGAGCACCCCGGTCTCGATGGCCTTCTGCCACAACCGGTCCGGGTTGCGGAAGTCCGCGTTGATCGCGGCGTGCCGCTCCCCGTCGCCGTGCTTCTCCAGCAGCACCTGGGAGTGCGCCACCGCGACCGGCTCGTGGTCGACGTAGACGACCTTGGAGCCCGGCTCGACCTCGTCGGCGACCGAGTGCGTGTTGCCCATCGTGGGCACGCCGGAACCGATGTCGATGAACTGGTGCACCCCGCGGGCCACCAGGTGCCGGACCGCTCGGTGCAGGAAGAGCCGATTGCTGATCGCGATCGGGCGTAACAACGGGTATTGGTCGACGACGTGCTGGCCGAATTCCCGGTCGATGGCCCAGTTCGCGTTACCGCCGAGGTACCAGTCGTACACCCGGGCGACGCTCGGCTTGGTCAAATCCGCGTGCTGCGGGGGGAACGGGTCCTCATCAAGATCGCTCATTCGCATGGTCCTTTGTCACAACCGGGTGATCTTGCGACGAATAGTAACCCCTCGACCGCTCGGCGTGAGCGGGGGCCATCGGGTGAAAAGCCGGCCGATGTCCGTGGTCAGCGGCCTGCGGGCACGTGGACGCGCGGAATCGGCCGGGCGGTCCGCGGTTCGGTTCGCACGGCAGCACGAAGCGGGGGGGGGGGGGGGGGCCCCCCCGGCCCCCCCGGGGGGGGGGGGGGGGGGGCCCCCCCCCCCCGATCCGGTTCGGTCGGAAAAGGGTCAGAAGGTCAGCTTGGAACGGAATTCGGCGGCCAATTCCTGCAGGAAGTCCACCGACTCGTTCAGTTCCAGCGCGGCACCGCGGATGCGGTCCCACGCATCCACGAACAGCTCGAAGTCCCCTTCGTCGTCGAGGTAAACCCCACCGGCGGCGTGTTCGATGAACACGAAGTCCTTGGTGGCGTCGGGAAAGCGCATGATCGTGAAGTCGTTCGGCGTGAAGGCCAGCCGCACGTCGAACGGCAGCACGTGCACGAACACCCGCGAGTAGCGCTCGCCCAGCGCCAGGAGGTGCTCCACCTGGTCCAGCGCCACCGACGGGTTCGGCCCGCCGGGCATCCGGCGGAACGCGGCCTCACCGATCACGAACCGGTAGTAGGGCGGCCGGTCCAGGTCGAAGACCTGCTTGCGGTCCTGGCGGTTGCGCACCAGCGAGGTCACGTCCGTGGCGCGATCCTCGCTGAACTGGGTGAGCATGTAGTGCTCGGACTGCAACGGGCCGGGGATCCGCTCGCCGTGCCAGCTGAGGATCTCGCCCGCCGCGGGCTCCAGGTCGGTGAAGGTGCGGAACCAGTGCGGCACCGCGGACCGGTACCCGGACCACTGGCCGCGCTGCCCGGTGCTCGATCGGGCCAGGTCCAGCATCAGCTCCGCCTGGGCGTCGCTGCACTGGAAAGCCTCCAGCATCTGCTTGAGCTCGGCCTGCTTGACCGCCACCGCGCCGGACTCGATCTTGTTGACCTTGCCCTGCCTGCAGCCCAGCAGATCGGCGACCTCCTGCTGGGTCATCCCGACCGCCGTCCGCGCTCGGCGGATCTCGTTGCCGAGCTGTCTGCGCCGCGACGTCACCGTGCTCGGCACTCGGAATCTCCGCTCTTCGTTCGGGGTCTCGACAAGCAGATCATCCTAGCCGAGCGGGCACCCGATGGCGTGCTGCCCGGTGGTGACCGGACCGACCGATGATTTCACCCTTAAGGGGAATAATCGACACCACCGATCGTACCGATGGTGATCATGGCAGGTCGAACGCACCGGTGCGGGTCCTGGTCAGGAACGAGCGCCAGCGCGCCGCGTCGAAGACCAGGACTCCGTCGTCGATGTTCTTGCTGTCGCGGACTCCGACGGGGCCGCCCGCCACGGGGTGGTTGACCTCGACGCAGTTGCCGCCGTTGGGTCCGCAGCGGTGCGCGGCCGTCCAGCCGTGCTGGGGGAAATACGAGGTCATCAGGTTCGGGTCCGGTGCTTGCACTGGGCGCTCCCTCCGCACTGTTCAGTTCAGCTCGACAACGAGATTAATCCTTGAGTAGGATTAATCTCAAGCACAGGAGGGAGCAATGATGCCCAGCGTTGCCAACAGCTCCGCACACCTCCGGCGCGACCCCGACGCTGCAGCGGAGCAGCGGGTGTGGGTGTTGCGCAGGCACCCGCGCGTGTCGCTTCGGCAGGCGCACGCGATCGTCTCGGTCGACTGGGACGCCGGTGTCGCCCGCACCGCCTGCGGGTTGGGGTTGCGGCGGGATGCCATCGCCGACGTCCCCGCCGGCGGCTGCATGCCCTGCGTCTCCTGCGTCGCCTCGATACCCGTCGGGTCCCGGCAGCTGGAGGACTCCGCCGACTGACGTCGGTGGCGCAGCCCGCCCGCACTCCCGCCGGTGGGCCCCGACCAGGCCGGGTGCGCCGCGCCGAACTTGCCAGGGCCCCGTCGAGATCCTGCCCGCGGTGATCTCCGGGGCCGCGACCGCCGCCCGGCGGAATGATCTGTCCGGAATGGTCAATCGGATGGCCGGGGTTCTCATGACCCACGTCACCCTCGCGCTCTAGTCTCTTGCCCTGTCCGGCGCCTCCGGTCGTCTTCCGTCCAGAGGAGCGCCACGACGAGGGCCCCGCGGAACCGGCGCGCCCCGCGCGCCCGACCGCTGCGGGCCACGTCGAATTGTTCCGGGTTCGAGTCAACGGCGGTCCGATGAGCGAAAACAGCACCAATGCGACGGTGCGGCGCAGGTTGCTGGGGCTGGCGCTGCTGCTGTGCGCCGCGTTGTTCCTCAGCACGACGGTGGCGACGTACCAGGGGGTCTTCCGCCCGAGCGTGGACGTGGTGCTGATCGCCGCGTCCACCGGCAACCAGCTGGGGCCCGACTCCGAGGTGAAGGTCCGCGGCATGATCATCGGCCGGGTCTCCGAGGTGCGGCCCGTCGACGACGGCGCCGAGCTGCACCTGGCGCTCGAACCGGACAAGGCGCGGTTGTTGCCGTCGAACGTGTCGGCGCGGTTGTTGCCGCGGACGTTGTTCGGGGAGCGGTACGTGTCGTTGGACGTGCCGGAGCGGGCGTCGTCGGTGCGGTTGGCTTCGGGTGATGTGATCTCGCAGGATCGGACGCGGGCGTCGGTGGAGTTGGAGACGGTGCTGGCGGACACGATGCCGGTGCTGGAGGCGATCCATCCGGATGATCTGGCGGTGACGTTGAATTCGTTGAGCCAGGCGTTGGACGGTCGTGGTGAGTCGATCGGGGACACGATCTCGCGGTTGAACGAGTACGTGGCGGGGTTGAACCCGTCGGTGCCGCAGTTGCAGGAGAACCTGCGGCAGCTGGTCGGGGTGGCGGAGACCTACGAGCAGGCGGCGCCGGACGTGCTGGCGGCGCTGGGTGATCTGTCGCAGACCTCGCGGACGTTGGTGGACCAGCAGGAGAACCTGCGCAGACTCACCTCCCAGCTGACGACCACGTCGAACGACGCCACCGGGTTCCTCGAAGCCAACGGCGACGACCTGATCCGGCTCGGCGAGTCGGCGCGGCCCACCGCCGACGTGCTCGCGAAGTACTCGCCGGAGTACCCCTGCCTGCTGCGCACCCTCGCCGACACGGTCCCGCGGGTGGACGACGTCTTCGGCGTGGGCACCGACGAGCCGGGCGCGCACATCACCCTCGAAGTGGTGGCACCGCGCGGCGAATACGTGGCGGGCCGGGACGAACCGGTCTACGCCGACGAGCGCGGCCCGCGCTGCTACGACTACCCGGACGGCACGCGGCCGCAGTACCCGCCGGACGGGCCGATCCAGGACGGTTCCGCCCCACCCGCCGCGGGAGACCCGCCGGCCGCCGGATCCGCGGGTTCGGGGTCGCACGGCCTCGGGCTGATCAACTCGCCGCAGGAGCGGGACGCGGTGGCGCTGGTGCTGGCGCCCTCGATGGGCGTCCGGGCGAGCACGATGCCGCAGTGGGGTTCGCTGCTGGTGGGCCCGGTCCTGCGCGGGGCGGAAGTCGACTACACCTGACCGTCCACAGTGCACTCGCTCCGCCGGTGGTCGCACGGTCCGCGCGATCGCGGTCCGGTGGGACCGACGTCCTCGGCGCCGGGCGCGGAGCCGCGGGGGGGGGGGGGGGGGGGGGGGGGGGGGGGGGGGGGGGGGGGGGGGGGGGGGGGGGGGCGGGGGGCGGGCGCCGCCCCCGGGGGCGCGGGGGGGGG
>NZ_JAIUJZ010000011.1:0-26718 GCF_020176775.1 Saccharopolyspora sp. 6M | reverse complement strand
CGCCCCCCCCGGGGGCCCCCCCCCCCCCCCCCCCCCCGCGGGGGGGGCCCCCCCCCCCGCGGGGGGGGGCGCGGCCCCCCCCCCCGGGGGGCGGCGCCCCCCCCCCGGGGCCGGTTCCCGGATCACCGGTCCGCGCCGCGCCGCCGCGCGTAGCTCATCGGCGTGGTCCCGGTCCAGCGCTTGAAGGCGTGGATGAAGCTGGCCGCCTCCGCGTAGCCGAGGCGGATCGCGATGTCGTCCACCGACAGCGCCCCGTCGCGCAGCATCCCCTCGGCCAGCGCGGCGCGGACCTCGTCGCGCACCGACTGGAAGCTGGTGCCCTCCGCGTTGAGCTTGCGGTGCAGGGTGCGCGCGGTGGTGTGCAGCTTGCGCGCCACGTCCTCCATGCCCAGCCGCACCCCGTCGGGGCCGAGCATCTGGTCCCGCACCTGCTTGGCGAACCCGGTGCGCTCCCGGCGGCCCGCGAGCAGGTCGCGGCACTGCGCCTCGCACATCGCCAGGGTCTGCTCGTTGGCCTGCGGCAGCGGGCGTCCCAGGAACGCCGGGTCGAGCACGATCACGTCGTGCGGCTGGCCGAACTTCGGCACCACGCCGAAGAATTCGCCCAGCTCCGCGGTGTTCGGCTGCTCCGGCAGGCTCAACTCGATGCGCTGCACCGGGATCGGGGCGGGCAGCAGCTCCACCATGATGGTGTGGATCGCGGACAGGTCGCGCGCGATGAGGAAGTTCCGCACGTCCGCCGGGATCGCCGCCGCGTCCAGCTCGACGTGCAGCTCGTCACCGGCGAAGCGGACCCGCGGGATGCAGAACGCGAAGCTCAGCTCCAGGTACCGCAGCGCCACCGCCATGCCGTCCTGCACGGTGGGACTGCTGATGAACGCGAAGCCGAGGATGCCGTAGGCGGTGAGGTGGTACTGCAATCCGGCGCGCATGCCGAGGTCCGGCACGTCCGGCAGCGCGCGCACCAGGTTCCGCACGATCCGCAGCTCTTGGTGGGCGTCGACGGACAGGTCCGGATCCTCCAGTTCCGGTTCGGTGAGCCCGGTTCCGGCGAGCACCACGTCCGCGGGCACGGAGTGCTCGCCGGCGAACCTGGTGAGCAGCAGGGCGCTGATCGAGCTCCGGGGGAAGTCCCAGTCCTGCACGACCGGGTCGGGCACGGCCGCCGCGGGGGACGGGCCGGTGTTGTGATCTACGTCGCGACGATGCGGCATGTCCGGAAGTATCAATCACGTGACCGCGGAGGTCATAGCCCCCACCCCGTTCCGGCCTAACGTGATCGTGACGGACGACACTCCTACGCCAGGTGGAGGAAGAGCATGACCGCGACCGAGGTCGAAGCCGAACGAGCGGAGATCGAGGCGGCCATCGCCGGACGCACGGTCCCCGGACTGCTCGCGGACATCGCGCGGACCAGCCCGGACGCGCTCGCGTTCGCCACCGCCGAGCAGAGCTGGACCTGGTCCCAGGTGCACGGGCGGGCGTTGAGCATCGCCGCCGCGCTGCGTTCCCTCGGCGTGCTACCCGGTGATGTGGTGGGGCTGATGGCGAGCAACCGGCCGGAGCACATCCTGGCCGACCTGGGCGCGGCGACGCTCGGCGCGACCACCACCACGCTGTACGCGACGCTGGCGCCCGAGCAGATCCGGCACGTCGTGGTGGACTCCGGCGCGAAGGTCGCCGTCGTCGAAGGCGGGGACGCGTGGCGCCGCTGGTTGCCCGTGCTGGGGGAGCCGACCGAACTCGGCGTGGTCATCACCCTCGGCGAGGTAGGCGACGCGCGGCCGCACGGATTCGCCGGCCGGATCATGAGCTGGGACGAGCTGCTGGAACTGGGGGAGTCCGTCGACGACGGCGAATTCCTGCCCGCCGACCCGGACGCGCAGGAGGAACGGGGGCCCGACCCGCACGACATCGCGGTGCTGATCTACACCTCCGGCACCACCGGCCCGTCCAAGGGCGTGGAGCTCAGCCACCGCGCGCTGCTCTACGAGGTGGAGGCGCTGGTGCGGGCCGCCGGGCTGCCCGAGCAGGTGGTGAGCCTGTCGTACCTGCCGCTGGCGCACATCGCCGAACGGGTGCTGTCGGTGTACCTGCCGCTGCGCTGCGGCGGGGAGACGCACTTCTGCCCCGAGATCAAGCAGTTGCCGCAACGGCTCGCGCAGGTGCGCCCGACGATCCTGTTCGGCGTCCCGCAGGTGTGGGACCGGTTGCGCACCGCCATCGAGAACCGGCTCGCCGAGCAGGACGGGGTGCGCGGCAAGCTCGGCGGCTGGGCGTTGCGCGCGGCGCTGACCGGTGCCGAACCGGACTCCACCGCCGCGGAGAAGCTGCTGGCGCGGCTGGCGCACCGCGCGGTGCTGCACCGCATCCCGGTGGCGCTGGGGCTGGACCGGTGCGCGGTGCGCGCGGTCGGTGCGGCCCCACTGCCGCCGGGCCTGGAGCGGTTCTTCGCCGGGCTCGGCATGGGGCTCACCGGGGTGTACGGCCTGTCCGAGACCTGCGGGGCCGCGGTGATGCACCACGCGGGTTCGCCGCGCAGGCCCGGCACCGTCGGCACCCCGATGCCCGGGGTGGAACTGCGGCTGACCCGCGAAGGGGAGGTGCTGGTGCGCGGCCCGCTGTGCACGTCCGGGTACCGCAACCTGCCCGAGGAGGATCGCGAACTGTTCACCATGGACGGTTTCCTGCGCACCGGTGACCTCGGCTCGCTGGACCCGGACGGGACGTTGCGGATCACCGGGCGGCAGAAGGAGATCATCATCACCGCCGGGGGCAAGAACATCAGCCCGGTGGTGGTGGAGTCGCTGCTGGTGGAGCACCCGCTGATCGAGCAGGCCCTGGTGCACGGCGACGGCAGGCCGTACCTGGTGGCGCTGCTGGCGCCGGACGTCGAGGCGCTGCGCGAGTGGGCCGTGGCGAACGAGCTGCCCGGCAACGCCCCGCGCGCGGAACTGCTGGGGGACCCGAAGCTGCGCGCGGAGATCGACGCCGCGGTCGCGGTGGCGAACACCCGGCTCGCGCGGATCGAGCAGGTCCGCGGCTGGGAGTTCGCGCCGACCGAGTGGACCGAGGACGGCGGCGAGCTCACCCCGACCCGCAAGCTCCGCCGCGCGGTGGTGGTCAAGCACAACCAGGAGCACCTGGACGCCCTCTACCAGGGCTGACCGCGATTCCCGCGCGGGCACCGCTCCGCAGGGCCGGCACCGGCGCCCGCAGCGAGCCGGGCCCGCCTATGTTGGTCGGCATGACGTGGCTGGGCACGACTTCGCACTGGGGCGCCTACCTGGCGCGCCGCCGCGCGGACGGCGAGCTGGAAGTGGCGCCGCACCCCGCCGACCCGGCCCCGTCCGCGCTGCTCGGCAACGTCCCCGGCACCGCCCGGCACGAGACGCGGATCGCGCGGCCCGCGGTCCGGCGCGGCTGGCTGGAGCACGGGCCCGGCCCGTCGAGCGGGCGCGGCCGGGAGGAGTTCGTCGAGGTCGGCTGGGAGACCGCGCTCGACCTGGTCGCCGCCGAACTCCGCCGCGTCCGCGAGCGGCACGGCGACCGGGCCGTGTTCGGCGGCTCCTACGGCTGGGCGAGCGCGGGCCGGTTCCACCACGCGCAGAGCCAGCTGCACCGGTTCCTCAACGCGACCGGCGGCTACACGTCCTCGCGGGGGACCTACAGCTTCGGCACCTCCGCGGTGCTGCTGCCGCATCTGGTGGGGGACGCGGATCCGCTGCTGCGCGGCGCCGACGGGTGGGACGTGATCCGGCGGCGCACCGACCTGGTGGTGGCGTTCGGCGGGCTGGCGCCGAAGAACGCCTCCGTCACCCCGGGCGGGGTGACCCGGCACGTCGGCTCGGCGGTGCTCGCCGACTGGGACGGGCCCGAACTGGCCGTGATCTCGCCGCTGGCCACCGACGTGCCGCCGGGCCGGCGCACCGAGTGGATCCGGGTGCGTCCGGCGACCGACGTGGCGCTGATGCTGGGGCTCGCGCACACGCTGCTCGTCGAGGGCCTGCACGACGCGGAGTTCCTGGACCGCTGCACCACCGGCTTCGACGAGTTCGCCCGCTACCTGCGCGGCGGCCCGGGACCGGAACGCGACGCGGACTGGGCGAGCGCGCTGTGCGGGATGCCCGCCGCGGACATCCGCGCCCTCGCCCGCCGGATGGCGGCCGGGCGCACCCTGGTCTCGGTGAGCTGGTCGTTGCAGCGCAGCGAGCACGGTGAACAGCCGGTGTGGGCGGGGCTGGTGCTGGCGGCGATGCTCGGCGGCATCGGCCTGCCCGGCGGCGGGTTCGGGCACGGCTACGGTTCCATCGGCGATGTCGGCGACACCGGCCCGCTGCTGCCGCTGCCCACGCTGCCGCAGGGCACCAATCCGGTGCCGGAGTTCATCCCGGTCGCCCGCATCGCCGACCTGCTGCTGCACCCCGGCGACGAGTTCGACTACGACGGCGGCCGGTACCGCTACCCGGACGTGCGGGCCGTGTACTGGGCCGGGGGCAACCCGTTCCACCACCACCAGGACCTCAACCGGCTGCGCCGCGCCTTCGCCCGGCCGGACACGGTGGTCGTGCACGAGCCGCACTGGACGGCCACCGCCCGGCACGCCGACGTGGTGCTGCCGGTCACCACGACCCTCGAACGGGAGGACATCGGCGCGGGGCGGCGGGACACGCACCTGATCGCGATGCGCCGGGTGCTGGAGCCGTTCCGGGAGGCGCGCGACGACCACGCGGTGTTCGCCGAGCTCGCCGCCCGCCTCGGCGTCCGCGCCGAGTTCACCGCCGGCCGCGGGACGCGGGAGTGGCTGGTGCACCTCTACGAGCGGTGGCGCGAGCGGCTGGCCGCGGACGGCCACCGGGTACCGCCGTTCGCGGAGTTCTGGGACGCGGGGGAGCTCGAACTGCCCGTGCCGCCGCGCACCACCCCGCTCGCCGAGTTCCGCGCCGATCCGGCAGGCAGCCCGCTGCCCACCCCGAGCGGGCGCATCGAGCTGTGCCCCGCGTCCATCGCGGCGGCCGGGCTGCCCGGCCACCCGGTGTGGCTCGAACCGTCCGACGGTCTCGCCGACGACCGGTTCCCGCTGCGGCTGATCGCGCACCAGCCGCGGAACCGGCTGCACGGCCAGGGCGACGTCGGCGCGGTCAGCCGCGCCGCGAAGATCGAGGGGCGGGAACCGGTGCGGCTGCACCCGGACGACGCGGCGGCCCGCGGCATCACCACGGGCGTGGTGGTCCGGGTGTTCAACGAGCGCGGTGCCTGCCTCGCCGGGGCGCTGATCAGCGACGAGGTGTCCCCCGGGGTCGCGGTGCTCGCCACCGGCGCCTGGTACGACCCGGTGGACGATCCGGCGCAGCCCGGCGGATCGTGGTGCGTGCACGGCAACCCGAACGTGCTCACCGCGGATCGCCCGACCTCGCCGCTGTCGCAGGGCTGTTCCGGGCAGCAGACCCGGGTGCAGGTCGAGCGCTGGACGGCCGAACCGCCGCGGCTGAGCTGCCACCGCCCGCCGCGGCTGGTACCGGGACCTCGCTGAGCGCCGCGCCGCGCCAGGTCCCGGGAACCCGCACCGCGTCCCGGATCCGGTGCGTCGAGCACAATCCGCGCCGCCGGTCGAGCTCGTCGAACCGCGCGACCGGGAATGCGATTAGCGGCGCGGAACTCGATGACGAACTCATCCGAATCCGGATTTCCGCTGGAACAACCCGATCGAGCGACACCGGTGGAACCGCCGGATTCTCCGCGCCGCGGGATCACCGGCCACCACCGCAGGTACCGGCCCGCTGACCGTCTGAACTGGACGTTCGGCCTCCCTTCGATAACCGAAGGATCACAGAACACTGAGAGGAACCTGAGTTCCGCCGCTCATTCCCTCAGCCGTGTCGTTAACCGGTGTGGCGACCCCAACACGGACGTTGATGCTGCGTCGTCGTGATGACCACGACCGCTATTCTCCGGGGCGTGCTCAATGCGGAGAAAGACGACACCGATCACGCGGAGGCGGAATCCGCGCCGTCCGCGGAACCGGCTCGGCCGCGCCCCGATCGGCGCCTCCGACGGCTGAAGCTGCTCGCGACGGTGCTCGGCGTGCTCGGCACGGTGCTGTCCCTCTCCGTCCCGTTCCTGCCGGTGCACCACGACATCACCACGCTGCGCTGGCCCACCGCCAGCGGCACCACCTCGGTCGCCGCTCCGCTGACCACCTTCGCGCCGGTGTGGCTGGACGCCGACATCCCCTGCGTCGCCGCCCGCAGCCTCGACGCGCGCACCGACGGTCCGGCGAACCTGCTGAGCACCAACCCGCCGAACTCCGACAACGGCAGGCTCACCGGGATGAGCCTGACCGTCGACCAGGGGCGGATCACCCTGCTGTCGAAGGGGCGGCAGGTCAACACGATGGCCATCCCCGACGGGGACTGCACGCTCGCGCTGCACAACGACGCCATCGGGTTCAAGGCCGGGTTCGGCGAGGACCGCTGGCTCACCAACATCGCCGGTGACCACCGGCCGCAGGTCACCGGCATCTACTCCGACCTCAACGCCCGCGCCGACGACGTCGCGGGACTGCGCTTCGAAGCCCGCGTGGACAACCGCTTCGAGAGCTCGCCGACCGCGCTGAAGATCGTCGTGAGCGCGCTGGCGATCCTGTCGTTCATCGGCGCCGTGCTCTGCCTGCGACGGCTGGACGCGCGCGCCGGGCGCCGCCCCCCGCGCTGGGTGCAGCCCGGGTGGTGGAAGCCGACCGCGCGGGACGTGGCGGTGCTCGGCTCGCTCGGCATCTGGTGGCTGATCGGGGCGATGAGCTCCGACGACGGCTACACCATGGCCATCGCGCGGGCGCGCGAATCCGCCGGGTACGTCAGCAACTACTACCGCTGGTTCGCCAACCCCGAAGCGCCGTGGGGCTGGTTCTACGAGGTCTACGCGCTGTGGGTGCAGGTCTCCACCGCGATCCCGTGGGTGCGGCTGCCCGCGCTGCTGATGGGCTGCGCGAGCTGGCTGCTGATCAGCCGCGAGGTGCTGCCGCGGCTCGGCCAGCAGGTGCGGCGCAGCAACGCCGCCGGGTGGGCCGCCGCCGCGGTGTTCCTCGCGTTCTGGCTGCCCTACAACAACGGGCTGCGCTCCGAGCCGGTCATCGTGGTGTTCTCGCTGCTCGCGCTGTGCGCCGTGGAGCGCGCCATCGCGACCAGCAGGCTGCTGCCCGCCGCGCTCGGCCTGGTGCTGGCCGCGCTCGCCGTCGGCGCCGGACCGCACGGCATCGTCGCGGTGCTGCCGTTCATCGCCGGCCTCAAACCGCTGATCAAGCTGGTGTGGCGGCGCGCGCGGGAGTTCGGCTGGCTGCCGGTGCTGGCCCCGATCTCCGCGTCCGGCTTCGTGATCCTGACCTGGCTGATCTGGGACCAGACCTGGCAGTCGATCATGGACGCGACCGAGCTGAAGATCGACCTGGGGCCCAGCGAGAAGTGGTACCAGGAGCTCAACCGCTACAACATGCTGTTCAGCCAGATCCCGGACGGTTCGCTCACGCGGCGGTTCCCGGTGTTGCTGGTGATGCTGTGCCTGGCGACCTGCGCGGTCGTGCTGCTGCGGCGCAACCGGATCCGCGGTGCCGCGCTCGGGCCGAGCAGGCGGCTGCTGGCGGTCGCGGCCATGTCGTTCGTGGCCCTGGCGCTCACCCAGACCAAGCACACCCACCACTTCGGGATCTTCGCCGCCGTCGGCGGGGCCGTCGCCGCGCTCACCGCGCTCGCCACCAGCACCACCGTGCTGCGCTCCCGGCGGAACCGGGCCGCGTTCTTCTCCGGGCTGATGGTGATCTCCGCGTTCTCCGCGACCGGGCCGAACGCCTGGTGGTACGTCTCCGGCTGGGGCGTGCCCTGGTACGACATGCCGCCCGCGGTCGACGGGCGCAACGCCAGCACCATCCTGCTGTCCGTCGCCGCCATCGCCGCCGTCGTCGCGCTCGTGGAGCACGTGCGCGGCGACCGCAGCCTCGCCCCGGAGAACGGGGTGGAGCACCGCAGCCGGGCGCTGCGGCTCGGCACGGCGCCGCTGTCGCTGATCTGCGCGCTGCTCATCCTCGGCGAGCTCGCCGCGTTCGGGAAGGCGATCCAGGAGCGCGAAGGTGGCTACAGCATGGGCGCCGACAACATCAAGCAGCTCACCCCCGGCGGCAGCTGCGGGCTCTCCGATTACGTGTACGTGGAGACCAACCCGCAGGCCGGGATGCTCAAGGTCTCCCGGGACCAGCCGACGAACCCGGCGCCCGCGTTCTCCCCGGACGTGCCGGTGCCGTCGAAGCGGCTCGAAGGGGAGGAGACCCCGGAGGAGTACCTCGGGGCGAAGCTCACCGGGTTCACCCGGGACGGCACCCCCGCCGCGCAGGGCGGGACCGCCGCCGACGAGTGGCGGCCGCCGTACCAGTTCGGCGGGGACAACGCCCCCGTCTGGGGCAGCTACACGCCGAAGGGCACCGGCGAGCTGCGCACCCAGTGGTACGACGTGCCGGAGCGCGCGGCGACCGGCGAGGTGCCGATCGTGCTCGCCATGGCCGGGATCGAAGGCGGCGCGAACTCGCTGGCCGTCGAGTTCGGCAAGGACACCCCGCAGGGCTTCCAGATCACCGCCCGGCGCTACCTGCTGCAGGCGGGTGGCCCGGCCTGGCGGGACCACCGGCTCGTCGTGGACGGTGATGCCCAGGGCACCACGAAGATGCGCGTCGTCGCCGTCGACCAGTCGGTGTCCCCGCGCGGCTGGCAGGCGGTCAGCGCCCCGCGCGCCCCGCAGCTGACGAACATGACCGACGTGGTCGGCGACAGCCCCGCCTACGTGGAGTGGCCCGCCACCCTGGTGCACCCGTGCCTGCAGATCTCCGGGCTGCACCACGGCATCGCCGAGATGCCGCGGTTCCGGGTCGCGGGTGGGGAGACCGTGCGGGCCACCGGCCAGGGCTGGTCCTCGCCGGACGCGGGCGGGCCGTTCGGCTGGCTCAACGTGGCCGCCAGCATGCGGGAACTGCCGACGTACCTGAAGAACGACCTCTACCGGGACTGGGGTTCGCTGTACGCGGTGGACCCGTACGAGCCGGGCGCGCTGCCCGCGGAATCCGCGATGCAGGTGCACGAGGAGACGCACTGGGGCGACTGGACCCCGGGACTCCTGCCGCGCACGGTGTCGCTGCCCGGGGACGTGCCGAGCTCGGACGACCGCAACGACATCCGGCCGCTCGACTCGGGTGACGACGACGAGTAGGGCTCGGGCACGGCGAACGGCCCACCACCCCGGGGATCGGGGAGGTGGGCCGTCGTCGTTCTCGCCGCCGCGCCACCCGACGGGCGCGGCGCGGAGATCACTGCGCCGGGGGCTGCTGGGCCGGGGCCTGCGGCGGCGGGCCCTGCGCCGGGATCTGCTGCGGCGCGGCCTGCCGGGCGGCGAGCTTGGTGGAGATCGCCAGCACCAGCGCCTCGGTGCGGGCCGGGTCGTCCGCCCCGAACACCTCGGTCACCGACTCGCGGATCGCCGGACCCGCGACCTCCGAGACCACCGGGCGCAACGCCTCCGCCACCGCCTGCGGATCACCCGTGGCACCGGCGTTGATCATCGCCGGGAGCTGGTACACCACCCCGTTGGTGTCCCGGATCGCGTCCACCGCGGGCACCTGGATGTGCTCGGCGCCGGGGACCCGCGACGGTCGCGGGCCCAGCAGCGCGTTGAACATGTGCACCAGCAGCCCGATGGCGGTGTGGTTGCCCGCCTCGGTTCCCCACCCCACGATCTGGCCCTGCGGTCCGCGCGGACCGAACAGCTCGTGGTGGATCTCGTTGAGCTTCTGCGCCTGTTCAGGAGTCAAGTCGTCCTCCGGGTTAGCTGAGCTGAGCAGCCCCGCGAGCTCTTCGCGGGTGCCGCGGAACGCGTTCGCGTCGACGGGCCGGTGCCCGGCGACGGTGGCGGAACTGGTGAACTGCAGCACCGCGACGCCGAGGCCGCCGTAGCCGCCCCACTGCGCGTCGTAGAAGTCCCGGTACCGCTCGTAGATCTCGCTGGCGTAGCCGCCCTCGTTGCTGGCGTAGCGCGAGTACCACAGCGGTGGTAGCCCGGCCAGCGACGGCGACCCGATCTGCTCCCAGTACCAGCGCGGCAGGTACAGCAGCGGCGACCGGTACCCGGCGGCCAGCAACCGGCCGATGATGTCGCGCGTCAGGTCGGCGCCGCCCCCGCCGTCCTCCACGTCCAGGATCACCGGGACGTCGGCGGGCACCGTGTTGATGATGTGCCCGGCCTGGGAAGCGGCGCTCGAGTCGGCGCGCTGGTAGTGGTAGGCGGCGGTGAGCAGCCCGGCGGCCCGCGCGTTGGCGAGGTTGGCGCCGAACCTGCTGTCGACGAAGGAACTCCCCTCGGTCGCTTTCAGGAAGGCGAAGTCGAACCCTTCGGCCCGCGTGCGGCCCAGGTCGAACGTGCCCTGGTGGTGGGAGATGTCGATGCCGTAGAGCACGGCCGGCCTCACCTCGCGTAGGTCGACGGCGGGTGGTGCGCGGAACTCGCCGTGGATGGTCGGGACGCTACTCACGGTAGCCGACCGGGAGCGCGGAAGTGGGTCATTGGGAAGAATCGGACCCCGAGGCCCGCTGTGCCACCGCGCGGCGCCGTTTCCTAGGGTTGGTCCGAGATCGGCTTCGAGTAGGGGAGATCGTGTGATGCAGACCGCCGTGGTGACCGGAGCCAGCAGCGGGATCGGCGCGGCGACCGCCCGCCGCCTGGCCGCCGACGGGTTCCACGTCGTGGTGGCCGCGCGCAGGCAGGACCGCCTGGCCGCGCTCGCCGAGGAGATCGGTGGCCGCGCGCTGCCGCTCGACGTCACCGACCGGGACTCGGTGGCCACCTTCGCCGCGGAGCTCGACGCCTGCGACGTGCTGCTCAACAACGCGGGCGGCGCCTGGGGATCCGACTCCGTCGAGGGCGGCGACCCCGCGGACTGGCAGCGCATGTACGAGGTCAACGTGCTCGGCACCCTGCACGTCACGCAGGCGCTGCTGCCGCTGCTGCGCGCCGGGAGTGGCGGCACCATCGTCAACCTCACCTCCACCGCCGCCTTCGTCAACTACGAGGGCGGGGCCGGCTACAGCGCCGCCAAGCACGGGCAGCACGCGCTCACCGAGACGCTGCGGCTGGAGCTCGCCGGGCAGCCGGTGCGGGTCATCGAGATCCAGCCCGGCATGGTGCACACCGACGAGTTCTCCCTCAACCGCTTCCGGGGCGACTCCGACAAGGCCGCCGCCGTGTACGCCGACGTGGACCGGCCGCTGACCGCCGAGGACGTCGCCGGGGTCATCGCGATGGCGGTGGCGCAGCCGCTGCACGTCAACATCGACCAGCTGGTGCTGCGGCCCCTCGCCCAAGCAGCCCAGCACAAGGTCCACCGAGGTCGGCTCTTCGAGGGGTGATCTTCCCGGCGTCACCTTGCATTGGTGGTGGGGTGGCGGAACCTCAGTGCGCCCCTCGCTGCGGGATCGTTTTCACAGGTGGCTCCGCCACATGAGAAAACGCTGTCCTCGCGAGGGGCCCACTGAGAACCCGCGGGTGGTCCGGCTGCGTACGTGGTCGCTGCTCAGCGGCTTCGCCGCTGACAGGACGGGCAAGACCTGGCGGTCAGGGCGTTGGGGAGTTCTGGGTGGCTAGGGCTGTGGCGAGTTCTGCGCAGCGGAGGCGGGCGGGGGAGAAGTCGTAGGGCATCTTGCCCATGGCTTCGAGCGCGCTCGTGGGGGTCGGGGTGCCGGTGGAGTCCTCGTCCTCGCCTTCGTCTGCCGGATGTTCGGCGTCCCAGGTGTCGAAGAGGGCGTCCTCGTCCAGGCCGGATTCCTCGATGGCGGCCTGCAGGGCGTTCTCGAAGGCGTGCCGCTCGGCGGCCACCCGGGCCACCCGCGGATCGTCGACGGCGACCCCGTCGTCCAACGCCTCCTCGGCGGCGTCGACGCGGTCGGAGGCCTCCCGCAGCGCGGGATCCGCGGCCAGCGCGAGGAAGCGGGTGGCCTGGACGGCAGCGCCGAGCGGGCCGAAGATCCGCTCGGTGACCAGCAGCGCGTCCAGGTCCTCCTGGCGAAGGGAGTCCTCGGGCAGGCCCGCCAGCCGTTCGGTGACGAAGTCGGAGAGCAGGCCCAGCCGGCTGCCTTCGGCGCGCATCCGCTGCACGGCGGCCCGTTGCCGCCGCAGCTCCGCCTCCTGCGCGGCGAGGGTCCCCGCCAGCTGCTCCAGGACGTCCGCGATCCCCTCCCCGCCGTCCGCACCGGCGGAGTCCTCCGCGCCCGTGGCGAAGGCGTCGCGGATGTCGTCCAGGGCGATCCCCGCGTCGGCCATCTTGCGGATCCACAGCAGGCGGATCATGTCCTCGTAGCCGTAGCGGCGGCGGTCGTCGCCGCCCCGCTCCGGCTCGGGCAGCAGGCCGATCTCGTGGTAGTGGCGGATCGCCCGCGGCGTGGTGCCGGCGAAGGCCGCCGCGTCGCCGATCTTGACCTGGCGGGGCGGGGTGAACGACGAATGCATGGTGCAGGGACCTTTCCGCGGGATTCGGGACGTGGTTCCACCGGACCACATGCCGCTGCGGCATGTGCAACCCCGCGCGCCGATGCCGGTGATCGCCGGCCGTCCGTGGACGCTGCGGGCCGCAGGATCACGGCCGCGGATCGCCGCGACCGGGTTCGAGCCGCGAGTTCATCGCACCGCCGGCGCCCTCGGCGGCTTCGCCGCCGGGAGGATCAGCCGATCCGTTCCGCCGCGCCGAGGTAGCGGGCGAGGATGGTCCGGAGCGTGGGGAGTTCGGCCAGCGGGTCGAAGTCGCGGTCGATCCCGGCCCGGGAGAACAGCGCGTCGGTCAGGCCCAGCACCCAGTGCGCGGCCTGCGCGGGATCGACCTGGTCGTCGATCCGGCCCTGCTCCGCCGCCCGGGACAGCAGGGCCGCGATGCCCGCGCGCAGCTCGCGGTCGTTGCCCACGACCAGCTCGGCCAGCTCCGGGTCCCGCCCGGCCTGCGCGATCAGCTCCACCACCAGCCCCGCCGAGTCCGGATCGGCCAGCGGGCGCACCAGGTGGTCGACCAGCTCGAGCAGCCCCGCCCACGGGTCCGCGTCGGCCACGGCGAGCGCCAGCTGCTCGGCGTTGTCCCGGCCGTCCTGCTCGAAGATCGCCAGGAACACCGCGCGCTTGTTCGGGAAGTAGTGGAACAGGCTGCCGGAGCTGATCCCCGCCGCCGCGCAGATGTCCGCGGTCGTGGTGCGGTCGAAGCCCTTGCGCGCGAAGCAGCCGCCCGCCGCCTCGACGATGTTCCGGCGGCGGGCGGCGTAGCGGACCGGGTCGACGGTGCGCATCAGTCCTCGTCCCGCTGCGGACGCTTCCGCCAGTACTGCTGCTTCTTCTCGTCGCGCACCAGGTATCCGGCGCGGACCAGCGCGTCGCGCAACTTGTCGGTCTCGGCGTGGTGGCCCTTCTTCCGCGCGTGGGCGCGGGCCCGGAGCAGTGCGTCGGCGCGCGGGCCGACCTCCGGCGTGTCCGGGACCCACAGCTCGAACTCGCCCGCGTGCGGATCGGCGTCGAGCCACCGGTAGCCGTGCGCGCGGAACGCGGTGCGCAGCGCGCCCGCGGTGATGTCGGTGCGGGCCCTGGCCGGTTCGTCGCCCGCCGCGTCCAGCAGCACCAGCGCGCCGTGGTCGAGCAGCGCCGCCGACACGCGCGAGCCGGGCACGGTGGAGACGTCGCGCAGCCCGCGGCGCAGCTCGATCTGCTCCGCGGACACCGAGACCCGGAGCCGGTCGCCGATCATCAGCGACAGGAACCCGAGTCCGGCGAGCACGCCGAGCCCGGCGACGCCCAGCGTGCCGTGCGGTTGCGGCAGCGAGGACACCAGCTCGAACACCCCCTGGAACGGCGCCCACGGCAGGCCGGCGATCCAGTCCGCCGCGAGCGCCAGCAGCCAGCCGAGCGCACCGCCCACCACCGGCAGGCCGATCGCGGATCCGTAGCGCAGCCACGCGGGCTCGACCGCGACCGCGGCCTTCCCGGGAACCGGGGGAGAGTGCGACGTCATGACCGGAATAGTAGAGCGAGCGCTCGGTTTAACTTCTGCGGGGCCTTCGAGTGGCGATCCCGGGGAGTTCCTTGTGCAATGGGCGCCATGACGACGTCGCGGTGGGTAACGACAGGGATGCTGCTCGTGTCCGTGCTGGGCATGGCGGGGGCGGCCGCGCCCGCGATCGCCGATCCCGGTGCCGAGCAGATCACCGTGACCGGCCGGGTGCAGGCGGGCGTGGAGCCGCGCTGCTTCCTGCTCCCCGGTCAAGGCCGTTCGCCGTACCTGCTGGTCGGCGGCGATCCGTCGGTGGTGAAACCCGGTGCGCACCTGGTGGTGCGCGGCCGGCCGGACCCCGGCGCGCCCACCACGTGCATGCAGGGGACCCCGCTGCACGTGAGCGAGGCGCACCCCGCTTAGGGCCGGACGAGGCGGTACTTCAGCGGGGAACGCCGGCGGGGGGGGGGGGGCCGGGGGCGGGGCGGCAGACCGGCCCCCTTTTCCCTGTCCCGGGGTCGCGGGCGCCGGGCTCCGAGCGGCTCGCCGGTGAACGGTCCGCTGCGCCGGACGCACCTCCGGTGAACCGGTGGGAGTGGCGCGGAGTGCCGATCCCGGTGCGGTGGGTCACCCGGCCGGACGTGGTGCGGGGTCGGCCGGTGACGCCGTGTGCCGGAGGACACGACGGGTTCGGGACCTAGGGCCCGGTCGCGGCCCGGGGATCCGGGGCCACAGTGGGAAATGCACGAGCTGAGTGGTCCGCGCAAGGAGAACTACGATGATCCGATCCCCGTTCGGCACCTACCGCCCCGGTACCGAGGCCCCGGCAGCCCGGGAAGCGGTTCCGACCCAGCAGGACGAGCGCGCCGTCGGCGTTCCCGCACCGCGAGCCGACGAAGCGGGTTCCGCCGCGGTGGCACCGCCGCGCCCCCGCACGGGGGTGGCGGCGCTGGTGATCTCCCGCGGCCCGGACCAGGGCGCGGTGTTCCCGCTGGAGCGGGACACCACGGTCCTCGGCAGGCACCGCGACTGCGACATCGTGCTCGGCGACGTGACCGTGTCGCGCTACCACACCGAGATCCGCCGCGACGGCGAGAACTTCGCCATCCAGGACGCCGGGTCGCTCAACGGCACCTACCTGAACCGGCAGGTGGTGGATCGGGCGGTGCTCGCCGACGGCGACGAGATCTGGGTGGGCAAGGTCCGGTTCACCTTCCACGCCGGCAGCTGATCCCGCCCGCGACGCTCCCGCGGCAGCTGCGATCGATCCTGTCGTCGCAGGTCCCGGGGCGTAGCGTGGGCGGCAGCACCCGTCGCCCCCGAGCGGACCGGCGTGCACTTCGAGCATCTCGACGCCCTCGACCGGCATCCGGCGGCGGAGCATCCGCGGTCGCCTGTCGCTGGGAGGTCCACCATGAAATCTCGCATCGCAGCCGCGGTGGCCGTCGGCTACCTGCTGGGCCGCACGCGGAAGATGAAGCTGGCGATCGTGGTCGGCGGTCTGCTGGCGGGCAAGAAGTTGCCCACCGATCCCACCGAACTGCTCAAGCAGGGCCTGAGCTCGGTCAGCGGGTCGGAAGCGCTCACCGGTGATCTGCGCGCGCGGCTGGTCGACGCGGCCAAGACCGCGGCCGGCGCCGCGGCGTCCCGGCGGATCGACTCCTGGGGCGACGCGCTGACCGAACGGGCCGCCGGACTGCGAGGAGAGGGCGCGGCGGACCTCGAAGACGAAGCCCCGGCGGAACCGGCGGAGGCGGAAGGTCGGCGCTCGCGCGGCGAGGGCCCCGCCCGCAGCCGTCCGGGACCCCGTTCGCGCGGCGCCCGCCCGGCCGGCCGGCCCTCGCCGCGGCGCGGCGGCGACCGCTCGACGCGAGGTGAGGACGATGGCTGAGCAGCGGGACGACTCCGGCGGCGGTGCCGCGCGCGGACTTCCGTGGAACCACCTGCGCGACGCGGTGCGCGACCTGCTGTCGGCGCTCGCGGAGCGCGCGGTGTCCGGGCTCGGCGAACGGGCGGAAGGACTCGTCGGCAGGCTCACCGACTACGCGCGGGACGACGAGGGCGGTGGCTCCGGCCTGCTGGCGGCGGTCACCGGTGGCGGGAGCTCCGGCGCGGCCGGTGGGGACTCGGCAGGTGGGGGAGGCTCCGGCGGCGGCGGTGGCGGCGGCAGCTCGGCGAAGGTCGTCAACATCGTCGAGCAGTGCGACGTCGGCCTGCCGCTGCGGGTGGCCTACGACCAGTGGACCCGCTTCGAGGACTTCCCGAGCTTCACCCGCAAGGTCGAAAGCGTCCAGCAGGAGTCCGACGAGGAGCTCGACTGGCGGGCGCAGATCTTCCTGTCGCACCGCAGCTGGCGCTCCACCATCCAGGAGCAGGTGCCCGACAGCCGGATCGTGTGGCACTCGACCGGGTCGAAGGGGTCGGTGGACGGCACGGTGACCTTCCACGAGCTCGGCCCGACGCTGACCCGCATCCTGCTCGTCCTCGAGTACCACCCGCAGGGTTTCTTCGAGAAGACGGCGAACCTGTGGCGGGCGCAGGGCCGCCGGGCGCGCTCGGACTTCAAGCACGTGCAGCGGCACCTGATGACGCGCACCGTGCTGGAGCAGGACGAGGTCGAGGGCTGGCGCGGCGAGATCCGGGACGGCGAGGTGGTCCGCAGCCACGAGGACGCCGTGGCGCAGGAGCAGGGCGAGTCCGCGGACGACGACGGATCCGCGGACGACGACGGCGGGTCCGCCCGGCGGGAGGACGGCGACGACGAGGAGCTCGCCGACGAGATCGGGCAGGACCGCTCCGGCGAGGCCCCCGCGGAGCCCGAGCCGGTGCGCAGGCCGCGCGGCGTGCGCCCGGTGCGGCGCCGGTAGGTCCCGCGTCAGACGGCGGAGTTCTGCTGCGCCAGCCGGGCGAAGTGCTCGTTGAAGATGCGCCGCGCCCGCCTGCGCAGCTGGTCGCGGGTGGACAGGTCCGAACCCGCCAGCAGACCGGTGCCGACCACCAGGGTGCCCAGCACGCTGATCTCGTGCGGCAGGTCCAGGCCGTCGGGCAGTTCCCCGTCGGCCACCGCCTCGGTGAGGTGGCGGCGCAGCAGCGAACGCCACACCTGGTAGCCCGCGCCGAAACCGCCCGCCGGGTCGTCCGGCTGGTGCGACCACAGCGCCAGCCACACCCGCCAGCAGGTGAGCCGTTCCTCGTCCACCGGCAGCAGTCCCTGGGTGGCGCGCTGCACCGCGTCCAGCCCGCGCCGGTCGCCGACGGCCGCCACGACGCGCTCCGCGGCGATCGCGCCGTTGAACCGCAGGGCCGCGCCGATCAGCTCGGCCTTGTCCTCGAAGTAGTGCGTGACCGAGCCGGTGGAGACCTCGGCCTCGGCGGCCACCGCGCGCACGGTGGTGGCGGTGAGACCGCGCTCGGCGAGCAGCCGCCGCGCCGCCGCCACGATGTGCTCGCGCGCCTTCGGGTCGCGGATCCTCTTGGCCATGGCGGTTCCTCCCCAGGAAGACGAAACACTTGTTCCGTAACGCATGCTACGCAACACTCGTTCTAGTGGTGCGACGCACTGCGGAGGGAGCCGACGATGGCCCTGGAGACACCGCCCGCCCGGGGGCCGGTCGCGGACGCGGCCGCGCAGGCGGGTCTGCTGGTGGTGTTCGCCGCGCGAACCGCGCGCGCCGGGGTGCGGGCGGTGCTGGGCCGGCGGCTGGCCTGGCGGGAATGCCTGGAGCAGTGCTGGTTCCTGGCCGCGGTGAGCGCGCTGCCCGCGGTGCTGATGACGATCCCGTTAGGCGTGCTGGTGGCGGTGAACATCGGTTCGCTGGCCGGGCAGCTCGGCGCCGAGGGCTACGCGGGCGCGGTGGTCGCGTTCGTGGTGGTGGGCCAGGCCGCGCCGCTGGTGTGCGCGCTGATGATCTCCGGGGTGGGTGGTTCGGCGATCTGCGCCGACCTCGGCTCGCGCAAGCTGCGCGAGGAGACCGAGGCCATGGAGGTCATGGGCCTGTCCACGGTGGAACGGCTGGTGGTGCCCAGGGTGCTCGCCGCGGTCGTGGTGACGGTGCTGCTCAACGGCGTGGTGATGGCCGTCGGGATCGGCGCGACGCTGTTCGTGCACGTGCTGCTCGGCGGTTCCTCCGGCGGGTTCCTCGCGACGCTGACCGCCTACTCCGACCCGGGCGGGTTCCTGGTCGCCGAGGTGAAGGCCGGGGTGTTCGCGGTGCTGGCCGCGCTGGTCTCGGCGTTCAAGGGGCTCACCGCCCGCGGCGGCCCCAGCGGGCTCGGCGACGCGGTGAACGAGGCCGTGGTGATGGCGTTCGTGCTGGTGTTCGTGGCGAACACGGTGCTCACCGAGCTGCACCCGCTGCTGCTCCCGCCGAAGGGCGAGTTCTGATGGCCGGTCCGCTGGTCCGCGCGGTGCGGCGCGGTTCCGCCCGGCGGTGGCGCGGGCTGGGCGACCTGTTGGTCGCGTTCGGGGTGCAGGCCACCTTCCACGTCCGGGCCGTGCTGGCGGTGCCGCGGGTGCTGGTGCACTACCGCAGGCACGTGGCGCGGCAGGTCGCGGAGATCAGCTTCGGCTCGGCGTCGCTGTTCGCCGGGGGCGGCACCATCGGCGTG
The DNA here is from genome assembly GCF_020176775.1 of Saccharopolyspora sp. 6M. Classification (NCBI taxonomy): domain Bacteria; kingdom Bacillati; phylum Actinomycetota; class Actinomycetes; order Pseudonocardiales; family Pseudonocardiaceae; genus Saccharopolyspora; species Saccharopolyspora sp. 6M. The sequence continues at coordinate 8,060 of NZ_JAIUJZ010000011.1, read as the reverse complement.
ATCTTCGCGATGTCCTTCGTGGCCAGCACTCAGGTGGGGCTGGAGGGCTACCGGGGGCTCGACCTGATCGGCCTGACGCCGATGTCCGGGCTGATGTCGGCGATGGTGAACACCCGGGAGCTGGCGCCGCTGGTCGCGGGCGTGGCGCTGGCGGCGAAGGTCGGCACCGGGTTCACCGCGCAGCTCGGCGCGATGCGGATCTCCGACGAGATCGACGCGCTGGAGTCGATGGCGGTGCGCTCGCTGCCGTTCCTGGTCAGCACCCGGATGGCGGCGGCGTTCATCTCGGTGGTCCCGCTGTACCTGGTGGGCCTGTTCGCCTCCTACCTCGCGACCCGGGGCGCGGTGGTCGTGGTGCAGGGGCAGTCCGGGGGCACCTACGACTTCTACTTCCAGCTGCTGCTGAGCCCGTCGGACGTGGCGCTGTCGCTGGCGAAGGCGGTGGTGTTCGCGATGGTGGTGACGCTGGTGCACTGCTTCTACGGCTACTACGCCACCGGAGGCCCGGAAGGCGTCGGCCGCGCCGCCGGGCGGGCGCTGCGGGCGAGCATCGTGGCGATCACCTTCACCGACATGGTGCTGACCCTGCTGTTCTGGGGCCTGAGCCCCAGCCTCCCCGCGCTGGGGGTGCGCTGATGGTGGACCTGTCCCGCGGCGGGGTGGGCCGGAGCGCGCTGGCGGTGCGCGGTCTCGGCGGGGTGCTGCTGGTGCTGGGCGCGGCGGTGCTCGCGGTCCTCGGCGGTGCGGGGGCGTTCCGGCAGGCGCCGCTGGTGCACGCGAGCGTGCCCGCCGTGGCCGGACCGGTGCGGGAGGGGTCCGCGGTGCGCTACCGCGGGGTGGTGGTCGGCGAGCTCGCCGAGGTGGTGCCGGACGCCGCCGGTGCGCGGCTGGTGCTGCGGATGGATCCCGCCGCGCTCGCCGCAGTCCCGGCCGCGGTGCGGGTGCGAGTGCTGCCGAAGACGCTGTTCGGCGACCAGTACGTGGAGCTCGCCGCGCCGGACGCCACCGGGCCCCGGCTGGCGGCGGGCGACCGGGTCGAAGCCGACGCGGGGCCGGAGGCGGTGCGCATCTACGCGGCCTACACCCGGATGTTCGCGCTGCTGGACTCGCTGCGGCCCGCCGAGCTGCAGGTGGCGCTGGGGACCGTGGCCGACGCGCTGCGCGGCCGCGGCGCCGAGCTCGGCGAGACGATCGACGGGCTGCACGAGCTGACCGGGCGGATCGACCCGGCCCGCACCGCCGGCCGGATCGGCGAGGTCGCGGGGCTCGCCGACCAGCTCGCGGACGCGGCCCCGGACCTGCTGGCCACCGTCGACGACGCGGTGGCGCTGTCCCGGGCTGTGGTGGCGCAGCGGGAGAACCTGACCGAACTGCTCGACGCGGGCGCCGAGCTCACCGAGCGGTCGCAGCGGTTCCTGGACGAGAACGGGGCGCGCGCCGTGCGGGTGGTGCGCACCGCGGAACCGGTCTCGGCGGTGCTCGGCGGGAACGCGGATGGGATCACCGCGACGCTGCACGAGCTGCGGGAGTTCACCGCGAACGCGAGCCGCACCTTCGTCGACGGGCGCTTCCAGATCCGCGCGCCGGTGACGCTGGACGACCCGTACCCGTACGACGCGGCGGACTGCCCGCGCTACCCGGGGCTGGACGGGCCGGGCTGCCAGGCACCGGCCGCGGCCGGGGGAGCGGTCGGCCCGGTCGGATCCGCCGCGGAGAAGGCCGCGCTGCGGGAGGCGTTCCCCGTCGAGTCCACATCGGACGGTGGGCCGGAGCTGGTCGGTCTGCTGGCAGGCCCGGTGCTGCGCGGCACGCAGGTGGTGCTGCCATGAGGCTCGCCGCCACCGCCGCCAAGTTCACCGCCTTCGCCCTGGTCGCCGTGCTGTGCGCGGTGCTGGTGGTCAACACGCTGAACCACCCGCTGGGTGGCGCCACCCGCGCCTACCGCGCCGAGTTCACCGACGCCCAGGGCGTGCGGACGGGCAGCGAGGTCCGCATCGCCGGGGTCCGCGTCGGCGCCGTCACCGGCGTGCGGCTGCGGGACGGGACCGCCGTGGTGGACTTCGACGTCCTCGCCGAGCAGCCGCTGCCCGCCGACACCCGCGCCGCCGTCCGCTACGCAGACCTGCTCGGCGGCCGGTACCTGGCCCTCGACTCCACCGCGCGCGGCGGGCCGGAACTCCCCGCCGGGGCCACGATCCCGCTGGAGCGGACCCGCCCCGCCTTGGAGCTCACCGCGCTGATGAACGGGTTCCGGCCGCTGTTCGACGCGCTCGACCCGCGGCAGGCGAACCGCCTCGCGCACCAGCTGATCGCGGTGTTCCAAGGCGAAGCCGGCACCCTCACCGGGTTGCTGGAGCGGGTGGTGTCGGTGACCGCCGGGCTCGCCGAGCGGGACCAGGTCGTCGGCGAGGTGCTGGGCAACCTGAACGCGGTGCTGCACACCACCGGCGAGCACCGCGCCGAGCTGCACGCGCTCATCGGCAGGCTCGGCGACCTGGCCTCGGCGGTCGTCGCGGACCGGGAGCGCATCGCCGGGGCCCTCGACGCGGGCGGGGCACTGGCGAACTCGGTGCGCGGCTCGATGGGCCGGATCACCCCTGGCCTGACCCGCGACGTGGACGCGCTCGGCGAGCTGTCCCGCGGCTGGGTCGCCGAGCAGCACCGGTTCGACACCGCCGTGCAGGGGCTGCCGGAGCTGGTGACCCGGTTGAACCGGACGCTGGACCACGGCAGCTGGGTCAACATCTACGTCTGCAACCTGCGGTTGTCGGTCGCCGGGGCGCAGGTCGACCTCGGCGGCGGCCCGCACTCGGAGGTGTGCCGATGAGGCGGCGATCGGCGTGGCGGGACGATCCGCTCGTCACCGGCGGGGCGGGCATCCTGGTGCTGCTGCTCGTGCTGGGCGGCGTGATCGCGGTGCCGCAGCTGTCGTTCCTGTGGCGGACCCGGGAGTACACCGCCGAATTCGCCAACGCCGCCGGGCTGACCGCCGACGCCCAGGTGCACGTGGCCGGGGTGCCCGCCGGCCGGGTCACCGGGCTGGAGCTCGCCGGGGACCGGGTGCGGGTGGTGTTCCGGCTGGACGCGGGGCAGCGGCTCGGTACCGCCACCTCCGCCTCGGTGCGGCTGGCGACCGTGATGGGCGCCCGCTACCTGGCCGTCGAACCGGCCGGCGCGGGGCGGATCGACGCCGGGGCGGTGATCCCGCTCGACCGCACCCGGGTGCCGTACAGCCTCGACGAGCTCGGCGCCGCCGCCACCGGCACCGTCGAGGAGCTGGACCTGGGTGCGCTGCGCGAGATGATGCGCACCGCGGGCGAGGCGATGCCGGACGACCCGGAGCTGGTGGGCCGCGCGCTGGACGGGATCGCCGGGGCCGCGGCGCTCGTCGACCGGCACGACGAGCAGCTCGACGCGCTCCTCGACGGCGCGCGCGGCACCACCGACGCGCTGGTGCGCCAGCAGGACGTGCTGGTGCGGCTGCTCGGCGACGCCGACCTGGTCGTGCGCACCCTCACCGAACGCCGGGACGTGGTGCTGCGGCTCATCGACGACGTGGACGCGCTCAGCGCCCGGCTCGACGAGTTCCTCGGCGCGAACTCCGCCAAGCTCGGGCCGTTGCTGGGCGACCTGCGGGAGATCACCGCCGCGCTGCACCGCGACGAGCAGGCCATCGCCACCACCATCGCCACCCTCGGGCCCGCCGGAAGATCGCTGGCCAACGCCACCGGCAACGGCAGCTGGGGCGACGTCGCCGGGCCCGCCGGGCCGCTGCCGGACAACCTGCTGTGCCTGGCCGGACTGCTGGAGGGGTGCCGATGAGCCGGACGACCCGCGCGATCGCCCTCGGCTGCACCGCCGCGCTGCTGCTGGTCGGCGGCTGGTACGCGCTGCTGCGGCCCGAACCGGCGCGCGTCGTGTCCGCCGACTTCGCCACCGTCGACGGCATCTACCCGGGCAGCGCGGTGCAGGTGCTGGGCGTGCCCGTCGGACTCGTCGAGGACGTGTCGCCGCGCGGTCCGGTGGTGCGGGTGCGGATGCGGATCCGCCCGGACGTGCCGGTGCCCGCCGACGCGCACGCCTACGTGCTGAGCCCGCAGCTGATCAGCGACCGGTTCGTCGAACTCGGCCCCGGGTACACCGGTGGGCCCCGGCTCGCCGACGGCGGCGTGATCCCCGCCGCACGCGCGCACGCGCCGATCCGCTGGGACGAACTGATGTCGTCGCTGGACACCGTGCTCACCGCGCTCGGTCCGGACGGGCTCGACGAGCAGGGCGACCTCGGTGCGCTGCTGCACCGGGCGGCGACGGCGGCCGACGGCAACGGGCCGAAGCTGCGCAGCGCGATCGACCGGCTCGCCGGGGCCACCGGGGTGCTGGCGGGGGACGGGGAGCGGATCGGGGCGCTGATCGGGAACCTGGATTCGCTGGTGCGCGCGCTGTCCGCGCATCGGTCCACAGTGGAATCACTGGCGGCCGGGGTGCGGCAGGCGGGTGCGGACTACGACGCCGAACGGCTGCACCTCGACGAGACCGTCGGCAGGCTGACCCGCGCGCTCGCCGAAGCCGACGCGCTGGTCCGCGAGCACGGCGACGACCTCACCGGCAGCGTGCACGACCTCGCGGGCACCACCGGGCAGGTCGCCGCGCAGCGCGAGCAGCTCGCCGAACTGCTCACCCAGCTGCCGCTGGTGTTCGGCAACTTCAGCCGCGCCATCACCGACGACGAACGGCTGCGCATCCGGCTGAACATCTCCACCTCCCTCGACCAGTTCCCGGCCACCGCGCGGCTGTGCGAGCGGATCCCGGTGCCGTTGTGCTCCGCGCCCGGCCTGGTCAACCCGATCCCGTTCCCGCCGGAGCTGGACCCGCTGCACGCCCTGCCCGGAGGTGGCCGATGAGCACCACCAGGCTGCTGCCGCTGCTGCTGGGCGTCGCGCTGCTGACCGGCGGCTGCGGGCTGAGCCTGCACGAGCTGCCGACCGGGGGGAGCGGCGGAACCCGGATCTCCGCCGTGTTCGAGGACGTCTCCGAGCTGCCCGTCGGCGGCGCCGTGCGGATCGGGCAGGACACCGTCGGCCAGGTGCGCGCGCTGTCCACCGAGGACTTCACCGCGGTCGCGGTGCTGGAGCTGCGGCCCGGGCTGCGGCTGCCCGCGGACACCGCCGCGCGCCTGGAGCTGACCTCCGCGCTGGGCGAGCAGTTCGTGGTGCTCGAACCGCCCGCGCGACCGGCCACCACCGAGCCGCTCGCCGACGGGGACACCATCCCGCTGGACCGCACCGCCCGCGGCCCGGACCTGGAGAACACCCTCGCCGCCCTCGGCACCGTGCTCGGCGGCAGCGGGCTCGACCAGGCCCGCACCATCGTCACCGAGCTCGACACCGCGCTCGGCGGGCGCGAAGCGGAGGTGCGGGACCTGCTGCACCGGCTGGACGCCCTGCTGTCCGAAGTGGACTCGCACCGCGCGGAGTTCGACACCGCCCTCGACTCGCTGCACCGGCTCTCCGCCGAGACCGCGGCGCACACCCCGCTGCTGGAGGCCGCGCTGCACGACCTCACCCCGGCCGTGGACGTGCTGCTGGGGCAGCGGGAGCGGTTCGACCGGCTGCTCACCGGTGTCACCGAACTCGGCCGCAGCGGCGACGGCATCGTGCGCGAAGCCGGACCCGCGTTCGCCGCGCAGCTCGACGCGCTGCGGCCGGTGCTGGACTCGCTGGCCGGGTTCAACGGCGACCTCGCCGACACGCTCACCTCGCTGCGCACGTTCCAGCAGCGGCTCGGCAGCGCCATCCCCGGCGACTACCTGAACCTGGACGGCACCCTCGACGTCTCCGGCAGCCTGCTGCCGCTGCTGACCGGGCGGCCGCCACCGGTGCCCGGGCCGGCGCTCGTACCGCCCGGATCCGCCGCCGACCTGCTGACCGGAGGCACCCGATGAGCCGCGCCGTGCTGATCCAGCTCGTCCTGTTCCTCGTCATCTGGCTCGGCTGCGCCGCGTTCGTGCTCGACACCGCGCTCGGCCCGCGCGCCCTCGGCACGCCCGTGCGGGTAGCGGTGCGGATGCCGGACGCGGCGGGCCTCGCCGCCTCCTCCCAGGTCACCTACCGCGGCGTGCGCACCGGCACCGTCGAGTCCGTCCGGCTCGACCCCGGCGGCGACGGCGTCACGGTGCGGCTGCTGCTGGACCCGGGCAGCCGCGTCCCGGCCGACACCACCGCGCGGATCAGCATGGACATCCCGATGGCCGTGCAGCACCTCGACCTGCGGCCCGGCACCGGCGCCCCGCCGTACCTGCGCGACGGCGACGTGATCGGCGCCGAGCGCACCAGCACCCCGCTGCCGCTGGAGACCCTGCTGGTGCGCGCCACCGACCTCGCCGAGAGCATCGACCCGCACGACGTGCGGGTGCTGTCCGAGGCCGCCGCCGAGCTCGACGGCACCGCCCCGCAGCTGCGGCGCATCCTGGACGGCACCCGCGACCTCACCCGGCTCGCGGTGGAACGGGAACCGCAGCTGGCGAACCTCGCCGAGCAGGGGCCCGCACTGCTGGACCAGGCCGACGGGCTGCCCGAGCTCGCGGCCTCGGTGCGGGAGCTGGCCGACCAGGCGCGCGCGCAGGAACCGGCGCTGCGCCACCGCGCCGAGACCGCGCCCGGCACCACCCGGGCCGCGGCCGACCTGCTCGCGCGCGGCGAGCGGGACGCGAGCGCGCTGCTCGGCAACCTGCTCACCACCGGGGAAGTGCTCGGCACCCACGTTCCCGCGCTGCGCGAGACGATGACCGCGCTGCCGCGGGGGCTGTCCGACCTGGCGAGCATCGTGCACGGCGACGTCGCCGACTTCTACCTCGTCGCCGCCCAGGGGCCCGCCTGCTACTACGGCACCGAACGGCGTCCCCCGACCGACACCGCCCCGCGCGCACCGCGGCTCGACTGGAGCTGCGCGCCGGGGCCGGGCCTCGAACAGCGCGGCGCCGACAGCGCGCCGCGCCCCCGGACACCGGCCGCCGAGCCGGTGCGGCACCCGGCACCGGGTGCTCCCGCCACCGCGGAGCCGAGCGCGGGCGGCGGGGTGCTGGGACCACGGCCGTGGTCCTCGATCATGTTCCAGGGAGTGCGATGAGCGGCGAGACGGCGACCGGCCAGGACGGGACCGGACGGATGCAGGAGCACAACGCGGAGCCCGTCGTGGAGTCCACCGCGGAGTCGACTGCGGGCTCCGCGGCGGAGCCCGCCGTGGAATCGGCTGGGGAATCGGCTGCGGAGCCGATCGTGGAGTCCACTGAGGACACCACCGCGGCCGGTGCGGCGAGCGGCACCCCGGAACCCGCGCGGCGACGGCGGCCCGGCGGCCGGGCGGTCCTCGCCGCCGCGGTCGTCCTGCTGCTGCTCGGCGGCCTCGCCACCACCGGCTGGCTGCTGCACCGGCGTGCCACCGAGGACGCCGCCCGCGCCGGCGCGCTCGCCGCGGGTCGCGAGTACGCGCTGGCGCTGACCACCTACGACCACCAGGACCTGGCCGGGAACTTCGACCGCGTCGCGCAGCACTCCTCGCCCGCGTTCGCGCGGCAGTACCAGGAGGTCAGCGACGGGCTCACCCAACTCATCCAGCAGTACCAGGCCACCTCGAAGGGCGAGGTGCTGCACGCGGGCGTCGCCGAATCGAGCACGGACCGCGCGGTGCTGCTGCTGTTCGTCGACCAGACGATCACCAACACCAACAGCCCCGAACCGCGGGTCGACCGCACCCGGATGCGCCTGACGCTGGTGCACTCAGGAGACCAGTGGTTCATCGACGACGTCCAGCTGATCTGACCGCTTGTTGTCCCTCAGCTCGTTTTGCGTAGCACTGAGGTGGCGGAACCTCAGCGGCTTCCTCGCTGCCCGCTTTTCGGTGCGGCCGCGATTTCTGATGTATGTCCGGCACACGGCGACATCGCTGTCCTCGCGAGGAAGCCGCTGAGAACCCGCGGGTGGTCCGGTTGCTTTGGTGTCATCGGCTCAGCGGCTCCGCCGCTGACAAGAAACACCGCAGATCCGGGGGCGGCGGGGGCGGAC
>NZ_JAIUJZ010000010.1:0-156370 GCF_020176775.1 Saccharopolyspora sp. 6M | reverse complement strand
GGGGGGGGCGGGGGCCCCTCGGGGGCGGAGTCTTGTGCCCCCGCCGCCCCGGGGGGGGGGGGGCGGCGGGGCCGGGGGGGGGGGGGGGGGGCCCCCCCCCGCGCCGAGGAGGGAATCCGATGCCCCGCCCCTTGCAGTTCTCCGCGTTCGTCATGAACACGACTTCGCACATCACCCACGGCGCGTGGCGGTTGCCCGAGGCGCGGCAGACCGACTTCAACGCCCTGGACCTGTGGGTGTCGCTCGCGCGGGAGCTGGAGCGCGGGAAGTTCGACTTCATCTTCTTCGCCGACGTGGTGGGCCTGTACGGCGACCACCGCTCGTCGTGGGAGAAGTACGTGGAGTCCGGGTTGCAGATCCCCAGCAACGACCCGTCGGTGATCGCCTCGGCGATCGCGCACGCCACCTCGGAGCTGGGGATCGCGATCACCAGTTCGGTGCTGCAGGAGCACCCGTTCAACTTCGCGCGCAAGATCTCCACGCTGGACCACGCCTCGCGCGGCCGGATCGCCTGGAACATCGTCACCAGCCTGTCGCCGAACGCGTGGCGCAACTTCGGCTACGCCGACATCACCCCGCACGAGGAGCGGTACGCGTGGGCCGACGAGTACGTGGACGTGGTGTACAAGCTGTGGGAGGGCTCCTGGGACGACGGGGCGCTGCCGCAGGACAGGGCGTCCGGGGTGCACGGCGACTTCAGCCGGATTCACAAGATCCACCACGAGGGTGCCCGGTACCGCGTCGAAGGACCGCACCTGGTGGCGCCGTCGCCGCAGCGCACCCCGCTGCTGTTCCAGGCGGGCTCCTCCCCCACCGGCCGCCGGTTCGCGGCCCGCAACGCGGAGGCCCAGTTCATCCAGTCGCCCAGCCCGGCGGATGCGAAGGCGCTGGTGGACGACACCCGGCGGCTCGTGGCCGAGGCCGGCCGCCGGGCGGGTGACCTGCGGTTCTTCCAGGGCCTGTCGTTCGTCATCGGCAGCACCGAGGCCGAGGCGCGACTGCGCGCCGACGAGCTGGACGAGTACATCGACGACGACGCGATCATCGCGCACGCGGCCGGCGGCATCGGCGTGGACCTCGGGCACTACGACCTGGACACCCCGATCGGCGACATCGAGTCGGAGGGGTCCCGCAGCCACCTGCTGTGGTTGCGGGAGGCCGTACCGGACCGGGAGCCGACGGTGCGCGACCTCGCGCGGCTGCGCACCCGGAACAGCCGCGTCGTCGGCACCCCCGAGCAGATCGCCGACCGGCTCGACGAGTGGCGGGCCGCCGGGGTCGACGGCATCAACGTCATGAACTACACGATCCCCGGCAGCTACCTGGAGTTCATCGAGCACGTCACGCCGGTGCTGCGGGACCGCGGGCTGGCGCAATGGGAGTACGCACCCGGCACCACCCGCCGCAAGATCACCGGTGCCGACCTGCTCGACGAGCACCACCCGGCCGCCGCCTACCGGGGCGCGTTCTCCTGACCGCCCGCACGCACCGCATTCCCCGCCGCAGCGCGGCAGACCCTTCGAACGGTGAGGAGCCGAAGTGACCGCCGAAACCACGATCGCCGCGCCCGCGGACCCGGTGCTGCCGGGTTCCCCCGAACTCGCCGCGCTGATCGCCGAGATCGCCGCCGGGGCCGAGGAGCGCGCGGCCAAGGACCGCAACGCGCACGAGCAGATCGACTGGATCCGCCGGGCGCGCCTCGGCGCGATCACCCTGCCCGCGTCCGAAGGCGGCCCCGGTGCCTCGGTGCGGCAGCTGCTGTCGGTGGTGATCGACCTGGCCGAGGCCGATCCGAACGTGGCGCACGCGCTGCGAGCGCACTTCTGGCAGGTCAACGAGCTGCTGCGCGCGCTGCCTCCCGGCCCGCGCAGGCAGCACTGGCTCGACGAGGTCCGCGCCGGGAAGCTGTTCGGCAACGCCAACAGCGAACGCGGCGGGCAGGCGGCCGGGGCGTTCTCCTTCGCCACCGGGCTCACCCGCACCGGGGACGGATTCCGGCTCAACGGCGAGAAGTTCTACTCCACCGGCACCCTGTTCGCCGACCACATAGGGGTGTCCGCGCAGCTCGACGAGAACTCGGTCGCGGCCGTGCTGGTCCCGGTGGGCCGCGAGGGGGTGACCGTCCTGGACGACTGGGACGGCATCGGGCAGACCCGCACCGGCACCGGCACCACCGTCTTCGACGACGTGCGCATCGAGGAGCACGAGGTGATCGACGTGCGGGTCACCGACGGTTCGCCGCGGCCGACGAGCGATGTGGCGCAGCTGCAGCTGTACCTGCAGGCGATCATCGCGGGCGTCCTGCGCAGCGTGGCCACCGACGCCGCCGCGCTGATCCGCGGCCGTTCCCGCTCGTTCCAGCACGCGCCGACCGCCTCGCCCGCCGACGACCCGATCCTGCACGCCGAGGTCGGCCGGATCAGCAGCGCCGCCTACGTCGCCGAGGCCGCGGTGCTCGCCGCCGCCGACGAGATCGACGCCGCCTACCGCAGCGAACGGCTCGGCTCGCCCGACCCGGCGCTGTTCGCGGCGGCCTCGCTGGCCGCGTCCAAGGTGAAGGTGCACGTGGACGCCATCGCGCTGCGCGCGGCGACCGACCTGTTCGAGGTCGGCGGCGCGTCGGCGGCGAGCCGCTCGCGGAACCTGGACCGGCACTGGCGCAACATCCGCACCCTCACGCTGCACAACCCGACCGCCTACAAGGCGGCCGTGGTCGGCGACGTCACCGTCAACGCCACCCCGCTCCCCGTCAACGGCTACTTCTGATCCCACCAGGTGAACGGCCCACCGGCCCCGCCACGCTGGGCGGATGGGCCGTTCGCCCCTGCCGCGGTTCTCACCTGGCGGAACGGAGTCGTGCCGGTGCGGTAGTTTTCGCCCGTGCCCGGCAACCCGACCGCTCCGCCTGAGGTCACCTACGTGACCGTCGCGCTCGCCTGCCGCCTGCCGCTGGTGCGGGTGCTGTGTCGCGGTTCGTCCCCGCTCCGCTGACGAATCCGCCGACCGCACGGCGCCACCGGGCCGTTCGCCCGGGTGCCGTCCTCCCGTTCCCGAGGACCCCATGCCCGCAGCACTGCACGCGCTCCCCCCTGCCCGCGACACCGGTCCGACCGTCATCGCCCCCGGGCTGCGGATCGTGGACGCGCCCGCGGCCGCGGTGCTGCGGGTCGCGCGGCGCGAGGGGCCGGTGTTCCGCGACGTCGCCGCCACCCGCACCGGGCTCAGCGCGCCCACGGTGAACCGGCACGTCGCCGCGCTGATCGAAGCCGGGTTGCTGCGGGAGCGCACCGACCTCGCCCCGGCCGGAGCGGTCGGGCGGCCGCGCCTGCCGTTCGAGCTGCGCCGCGAACCGCACCTCACCGCGGGAGTCCACATCGGATTCCGCACCACCACGATCACCGCGCACGACCTGCACGGGCGGGTGCTCGGCGGGATCCGGGCGCACACCGGCGGCGGGGACGCCGGCGAGGTGCTGCGCGCGATCGGCTCGCGGGTGCACCGGTTCCTCGCACGCTGGCCCGGCCGGACCCCGCTGTGGGCCGGGGTCGCCCTCGGCGGCCGGGTCGACGACCTGGGCCGCGTCGACCACCCGCTGCTGGGCTGGCGGGCCGCCCCGGTCGGCGAGCTGATCGGCGAGCAGCTGGGCCTGCCGGTCTCGGTGGCGCCGCACGTGGAATCGATGGCCGCGGCCGAGCTGTCGTTCGGCCCGGCTGACGACCCGCACGGCAGCACGCTGTACTGCTACGCCCGCGAGATGATCGGGGTGGCGCTGACCATCGGCGGAGCCGTGCACAACCCCAGCACCGGCCCCGGCGGGCTCGGCCACCTGCCGTCCGGTCCGACCGAGCTGCTGGACCCGCGCGGCACCGGCAGGCTCTCCGACGCGGTGAGCGACACGGCGCTGGTCGCGGCGGCAGGCGCGCACGGGCTGGAGGTGCGCAGCACCGCCGCTCTCGCCGAGCTGGCCGCGGGCAGGGACCCGCTCGCGACGTCCCTGCTGCGGGAACGCGCCCGGGTGCTGGGTCGCGCCCTCGGGCACATCGCGGACGTGGTCAACCCCGATCGGATCGTGCTCGGCGGCCAGGCGTTCACCGAGCACCGGGCGGCGCTGCGCGACGTGGCGGGCGCGGTGGCGGAGCACTCCGCGGTGCCGCGCGACCTGCGGCTCACCGCCGCCGGGGACGGCATCCAGCAGCAGGCGGCGGCCGCGGTGTCGCTGGACGTGCTCTACGCGGACCCGCTCGGCGCGCTGCGCCACCACGCCCGCGCGACTAGTGGGCGCGGATCAGGCCGCCGTCGCAGCGCAGCTGCGCACCGGTGATGTAGGAGGCCGGGGCGCTCGCGAGGAACACCACGGCGGCCGCGTACTCCTCGGGCGTGCCGAACCGGCCTGCCGGGATGTCGGCGCGGGAGGCGTCGCGGACCGCGTCCGGGGCGACCCCGCGGTGCGCGGCCATCGCCTCGTTGATCGAGGTCAGCCGCTCGGTCTCGATCCGGCCGGGCAGCACCAGGTTGACGGTGACGCCGTCGGCGGCGACCTCGGTCGCCAGCGTCTTCAGGTATCCGGCGAGGGCGGCACGGCCCACGTTGGAGGCGGCGAGCCCGTTGATGGGCTGCTGCACGCCGCTGGAGCCGATGGCGACGATCCGGCCCCAGCCGCGCTCCCGCATACCCGGCAGGACCTGCTCGACCAGCCGGACGTGCGGGGTGAGCAACCGGTGCACGGCCTGCTCGGCGTCCTCGGCGGTCATCTCGGCGGCGGTGCCGGGGGCGGGACCGCCGCCGTTGAGCACCAGCACGTCGACCGGCCCGAACGCCCCGGTGGCGGCGTCGACGAGGCTGCGCGGCCCGTCCGGGTCGAGCAGGTCCACGCCGACGCCGACCGCCGACGGGAGCTCCGCCGCCAGTTCCGCGGCGAGCTCGGCCCGCCGCCCGCCGAACGCGACGTGCGCGCCCTCGCCCGCGAGCCCGCGCACGACGGCCGCGCCCAGCCCGGAGGTCGCGCCCGGCACCACCGCGACTCGCCCGCTCAACCCGAGATCCATGCGTCCTCCTCGATTCCCGCCCGCTCCGACCAGGTGAGCGGCCCGTCCGCCCACTGTGACCGGTCGAACGGGCCGCTCCCCCGCGGGGGTCAGGCGTGCTGCGGGAGCAGGCGGGCGGCGTTCCCGCGGTCCACGGCGGCGTGGTCGATCACCGGTGACGCGTCGAGTCGTTCGGTCATGACCGTGGCGATGTCGGCGGGCGCGTAGGGGAAATCGCTGCCGAACAGGATGCGCTCGGGGTCGGCGAACGCGGTCAGCCCGGGCAGCGCGTACGGCGAGGCGGACAGCGCGGTGTCGAAGTAGCAGCGGCGCAGGTCGGCGATCAGGTCCGCGGTGCTCCGCTCGCCCCCGGCCATCTCCAGGCAGGCCGCGATGCGCTCCACCGCGTAGGGCAGGAAGCCGCCCGCGTGCGACAGGATGACCTTCAGATCGGGGTGGCGGTGCAGCGTGCCGCTCGCGGCGAGCTTCGCCGCGGCGCGGGTGGTGTCGAGCAGGAAGTCCGCGGCGAACGGCGGGATTCCGGGCACCGGATCGGCCGGCAGCGCCGAGGGGTGCACGAACACGACGGCGCCGCGCCTGCCGAGTTCGGCCAGCAGCGGTTCGAACGCCTCGTCCCCGAGGTAGGTGCCGCCGCTGTTGGCCAGCAGCACGACCCCGTCGGCGCCCAGTTCGTCGAGCGCGTGCTCGGCTTCGGCCAGCGCCCCGTCCACGTCGGGCAGCGTGAGCGTCGCCCAGAACCCGAACCGGCCGGGGTGGTCGCGGACGAGCTCGGCGCAGTGCTCGTTGAGGGCGCGCGCCAGGTCGCGCCCTTCCTGCCCGGGCCACGGTTCGACGCCGGGGGTGGTGACGGACAGGATCGCGGTGCTGATCCCGTTGCGGTCCATCAGGTCCAGCGAGGCCTGCGGGCTCCAGTCCGGCAGGTGCCTGCCGCCCGCCGCGTCGGAGCCGACGCGCTGCAGGGCTTCCCGGTAGACGGGCGGCACGACGTGGTGGTGGACGTCGATGCGTTGTGCCGTGGACATGACCGCCTCCTATTACTTAGCTTGCTAACCAACGGCTACGCTAGCACCCATGAGCGGACCCGCCCAGGAACCGGACTCCAGCCCCGACGAACCCGGCCCCGACGAACCGGGCCTCAACGATCCCGGGGTCGACGAGCTGGCGCAGGCCGCCGACGCGCTGTTCCTCGCGATGCGCCGGGCCAGGGCCGCGCACGCGGCGGGCGTCGAAGGGCTGTCGCTGGCCCAGCTGGCCCTGGTGCTGCCGCTGGCGACCGGCGCCGAACTCCCGGTGAGCGACCTGGCCGCGGCGGCGGGCGTCACCCTGCCCACCGCGACCCGGATGCTGAACCAGCTGGAGGGCAAGCGGCTGGTGGCGCGGCGGCGCAGCCCCGAGGACGAGCGCCGCGTGCTGATCAGCCTGACCGAGCGCGGCACCACGGCCTTGCACCGCCTGCGCGAGCAGCGCCGCCGCGAGCAGGCCCGCGGCTACGCCGCGTTCACCCCCGAGGAGCGGCTGCACCTGGCCGCCCAGCTGGAACGCCTCACCGAGATCATCAACTCCGGCTACCGGGAGCAGCTCGACTGATCCGCTGTGGACCCGGGCCCGGCCGGACGGCGATGATCGGGCCCACCGGCGACCTCGGGGAGGAACCACCGTGTCCGAAGAGACCGCGCAGGCCGGGTTCGGCCGCGACCGCCAGTCCGCGATCTACGGTGCGGGCGTGTCGGGCCGCAGGCCGCGGGTGCCCACCGACCACCGGGAGCTGGAGCGGCGCGCGCGACGCGCCTGCTCGCCGCGCGCCTGGGCGTACGTGGCGGGCGGTGCGGGCGCAGAGGCGACGATGCGGGCCAACCGAGCGGCGTTCGACCGCCGGTCGATCGTGCCGCGGACGCTGCGCGACGTGTCCCGGCGGGACCTGGGCGTCGAGCTGTTCGGCCGCCGCATCCCGGCCCCGGTGCTGTTCGCGCCCGTGGGCGCCGTCGAACTCGTCCACCCCGAAGCGGACCTGGCCGTGGCGCGGGCCGCCGCCGAGCTCGGGTTGCCGTACGTGTTCTCCAACCAGGCCTGCGTGCCGATGGAGGACTGCGCGGCCACGATGGGCGACGCGCCGCGCTGGTTCCAGCTGTACTGGAGCACCGACGAGGAACTCGTGGACAGCCTGCTCGCCCGCGCCGAGCGCAGCGGCGCGGAGGCCGTGGTGGTCACGCTCGACACGACCATGCTGGGCTGGCGCCCGCGGGACCTGGACCTGGGTTCGTTGCCGTTCGCGCGCGGCGAGGGCATCGCGCAGTACACCTCGGATCCGCGCTTCCGGGAGATGGTGCGGGAACGGGTGGCGCGCGGCTCCGGCGGCGAGGACGTGCGGATCACGTTCGCCGCGGTGCGGGCGCTGCTGTCGATGAGCCGCCGGTTCCCCGGTCCGCTGCTGCGGAACCTGCGCTCCCCGGAGCCGCGGGAGGCGGTGCGCACCTTCCTGGACACCTACTCGCGGCCGTCGTTGACCTGGGCCGACCTGGCCTCGCTGCGGGAGCGCACGAAGCTGCCGATCGTGCTCAAGGGCGTGCTGCACCCGGACGACGCCCGCCGGGCGGTGGACGCCGGGGTGGACGGCGTCGTCGTGTCGAACCACGGCGGGCGCCAGGTCGACGGATCGGTGGCCGCGCTGGACGCGCTGGCGGAGATCGCTCCGGTCGTCGGCGCGGAGCTGACCGTGCTGTTCGACAGCGGGATCCGCTCCGGCGGCGACGTGGTCAAGGCGCTCGCGCTGGGCGCGGACGCGGTCTGCGTCGGCCGCCCCTACGTGCACGGGCTGGGGCTGGCGGGGGCGGCGGGGGACCCGGACGCGGTCGCCGACGTCGTCGCCGAGCTGGACCTCACCCTGGGCCTCACCGGCCACGCCTCCCCCGCCGAGCTGACCCCGAACGTCCTCCGCGGCTGATCTGCCTCTGAGCGGGGAATGGCGACAGCCGGTTCCACGCGAGCACGTCCATGCGGCGGACCAGCGCGAAAGCGGGCACGAACGTGAGGTCGTCGAGCGGCCGCCGGGATGCCCCTACCGGCGCGCGAGGAGGCCGGAAGCGGTCACCGCCGTGGTGCGGCGGACCAGGTCGGTGAAGTCCAGGCGCATCGCGGCCAGCGAGGGGTCCGAGTCGTAGACGGCCACCATCTCCGGGGACGGGCGGCTGCACTGCCATGCGGTCATGGCCGTCAGCAGAGCGGTCTCGGCCAGCGCCCCGGCATCGGCGTCGGTCAATTCGGGGAGGTGCCGCCGGACGAGCCCGACCAGTGCGCGGAGCGACTGCTGGGCCCTGCGCTTGTGCCGGATGCCGACGTCGGTGGAGATGTTCTGCTCCAGCACCGCACCCTGCGCGCTGAACAGGTCGCACAGCACCGGGCGCTTCGCCATCGAGGTGGCCCAGAGGTCGGCCAGGTGGTCCCCGCGCTCTCGCGGCGTGCCCTGGTCGCGGTGCGGCACCTGCTCCAGTTCGGCGATCCAGTCCGCGATCTCCACGTCGAGCAGATCGAGCAGGACCGCCTCGCGCGATTCGAAGTACCGCAGCACGTTCGCCTTGGCCAGGCCGACCCGGCGGCTCAGCTCGTTCAGGCTCAGCCTGGCGACCGGCATCTCCGCGAGCATCGCGGCCGCGGTGTCGAGGATCTGCCGCCGCCGCTGGGTTCGCTGTTCATCGGTGCGGGCGCGCTGGAAGCTCACGCGCACATGTTACATACCGCCGGTACGTTGATAAGAGACCACCGGTCCTTTATGCTGAGGTCGACGAAAGGCCAGCGGCGCGCGAAGGAGTTCGGGATGTACCAAGTTCCTGACCAGCAGGGGAAGCTCGCCGTGGTGACCGGCGCCAACAGCGGCACGGGCGAGGAGGCCGCCGCGCGCCTCGCAGGTGCCGGAGCAGAGGTCATCCTCGCGGTGCGCACCCCGGCCAAAGGCGAACAGGCGAAGACCGAGATCCGCGCCGCACACCCCGGCGCCCGCGTGCAGGTCCGCCGCCTCGACCTGGCGGACCTGTCCTCGGTGCAGGACTTCGCGGAAAGCCTCGTGGCAGCAGGAAGGCCGCTGGACCTGCTGCTCAACAACGCCGGAGTGATGAACGTGCCCCAGCGCACCGTGACCGCCGATGGCTTCGAACTTCAGCTGGGCAGCAACTTCCTCGGGCCGTTCGCCCTCACCAACCGGCTGCTGCCCGCGCTGCTCGCAGCCCCCGCACCACGGGTGGTCACGATGAGCAGCGGCACCGCCAACCGGGCGCGCATCGACTTCGCCGATCTGCAGTCCACCCGCGCTTACAGCCCGACCCGCGCCTACGCGCAGTCCAAGCTGGCCGACATGCTGCTGATGGTGCACCTGGCCGAGCTCGCAGCCAGGCGCGGTTGGTCCTTGCTGTCGACCGGCGCGCACCCCGGCTACACCCGCACCAACCTGACGACCTCCGGGCCCACCCTCAACGGCGGCAGGCCCGGCCTGCTGGAATCGATCCTGTACAAGATCGTGCCCTCGCAGGGCCCTGCACAGGGCGCGGAACCCCTGTTGTTCGCGGCGACGAGTCGCGCCGCCACCGCAGGCGGCTACTACGGCCCGCGATGGGGCTTGGTCGGCCCGGCCAAGCAGGTCGCACTTCCACGATCGGGGCGGGACGCGGCCCTCGCGGCACGCCTGTGGGCTGAGGCCGAACGCCTCACCGGAGTGACCGTCCCCGCCTGAGGGCCGCGATCGACCGGCGACCGCCGCTCACCGCCGAGCTCATGCGGCGCCGCCTTCGGTCCGCAAGGATTCGGCGATCTTCTCGCCGACGAGGACGGCGGTCAGGTGCGGGTTGGCGCGCGGCAGCCACGGGAACACGCTCGCATCGGCGACCCGCAGGCCGTCGACGCCGAGCACCCGCCCGTGCGGGTCGACGACGGTGTCCGGCCGGTCCGGGTCGCCCATCCGGCAGGTGCCCGCGGCGTGCGCGGTGTCGGAGACGTTGGCCAGCGCGAAATCGGCGAACTCCCGGTCGTCCATGTCGGTCGCGGGATCGACCATGCCCGCACCGAGCCCCATCGCCGCGCTGATCTTCCGCAGTTCCGGGTGCGCCGCGAAGGCACGCAGCTCGTCCACCACCACGCGCAGCCGCCGCAGGTCCCGCTCATCGGAGAGCAGATCGAACGCCACGTCCGGGTCCGCGGCCGGGTCGGTGCCGGCGATGCGGACCCGCCCGGTCGAGTGCACCCGGTTGTTCCAGCCGAGGACGCCCGCGACGGGGACGCCGATGCCGAGCGCGCCGGGCGCCGCGAGCATCCCGTCGTTGATCTCGTCGCCGACGCCGGTGGTGAACCGCAGGCACAGCTGCCCGCGTTCGGGCAGGCCGCCGTAGTCCGGTGGTTCGTGCAGCGCGAGCGCCAGCAGGATCGCCGGGTGGTCCTGCAACCCGTCTCCCACCGGCAGGTCGGCGACCGGCCGGATGCCGAGCTCGCGCAGCTCCGCGGCGGGCCCGATGCCGGAGCGCTGCAGCATCGCCGGGGTGTGCACGGCACCGGCGGCGAGCACGGTCTCGGCGGCGCGGTACTCCACCGGCTCACCACCGATGATCGCCCGCACCCCGATGGCGCGGTTCCCGGCGAACCGGATGCGGTCGACGAGCGCGCCGCCGATGACGTGCAGCTCGGCCCGGTCCCGGTTCGGTTCGAGGTAGCCGTCGTTGGTGGACACGCGCCGGTCGCCGATCGCGTTGAACGCGTACGGCGACACCCCGGTCGAGCCGGGTGCGTTGTGGTCCGGCGCCCACGGGTGGCCGCGCCGCTCCGCGATCCGGTCCAGGGCGGCTTCGACGGTGGCGAAGTCCTCCCGCCGCGGCCGGCGCACCGGGATGGGGCCGCCGGAGCCGTGGTAGGGCCGGTCGGCGAAGTCGTGGTCGTCCTCCAGCCGGTTCAGCAGCGGCAGCACGTCCTGGTATCCCCAGCCGGCGCACCCCTGCGCGGCCCAGCCGTCGAGGTCCTCGACGGTCGGCCGGATCGCGAACAGCCCGTTGACCGCGGAGCTGCCACCGACGCCCCGGCCCCGCACGTAGCGCGCGGGCCCGTGCGCGGCGGACCGGGACGCGCGCAGCTCGGGGAACGTGTGGGTGGCCGCCAGCTGCTCCACCAGCTTGATCTTGCCGGGTTCGACGCCGCGGATCTCGGGTGGCGTGTCGGCGGAGCGGTAGTCGGGGCCCGCTTCGAGGAGCAGCACGCGCCGTCCGTCGTCCTCGGCGAGCCTCGCGGCCACCGCCGCCCCCGCGGACCCTGCTCCGATGATGATCGCGTCGTACATCGCCCCTCCTCCGCCGACGCCCGCGCGGACGCCGGTTCTCGATCTCCCCGGTGGCAGGAGAAACCATGCCGCCACGGCACGCGCAACGGACTGTGCGCCAGCTCACCGATTTCAGCTTCCGCCGCAGGTGAACGGCGCACCGGAACGCGGCATCCGGACGAACGGGACATCGGCCGGCCGCGGCAGGCCTGGGCGGCGGGACTCGGCCGCCGCGACCGGGAAGCGCGTCGGCCGCCGCGGAAAGGTCGGACCAAATCGTTGACAGATCTCCCGGCCGCGCTTAACGTACCCGGCATTGGTCCTACCAAAGGAGGTGTCCAGTGGGTGTCGATCTCTCGTTCCTGGTGCGCAGCCTGGCCGAGCAGGCCACTCCCGAACCGGGCACGGACCTGCTCCGGCTGCCGACCGAGCGGGAGCTGGTCTCGTCGCTGGACATCAGCCGGGGCGCGCTGCGCGAGCAGCTGTCGATGCTGGAGATGCTGGGTTTCCTGACCCGCACCCAGGGCCGCGGCTCCTACCTCGGCGTCCCGGACGCCGGTTTCATCCAGCTGTACTTCGACCTGTCGAACGAACTCGGCCAGCTCGGCGGCGGCCAGTTCCGCTCCGCCCGCGAGATGCTGGAGATCAGCATGTCCGAGGCGGCGGCGCGGCTGGCGACCGCCGACGACGTCGAGGTGCTGCGCGACCTGGTCGACGAGATGGTGCGCGCGAGCGCGGCGGGCGAGGACGACCGCGCGCTGGAGGCGGACCTGGACTTCCACCGCCGCCTGTTCACCATCGTCGACAACCCCATCTTCACCTTGCTGCACGACGGGCTGAGCCACGTGCTGCGCGACGAGGTGGTGGACCGCCGCCGGGTCGCCGTCGCACGCGCTCCCCTGGCGCCGGGCGAAGAACGGGTCATCGACACCGTCCACTACGGAATCGTCGACGCCGTCGAGAACCGCGACGGCGAAGCGGCGCGGGCCGCGATGCGCCACCACTTCGAGGTCTGGTCCTCGCTGACCGGCGAGAGCTGACCGCACCAGCCACCCCTGGGCCGGAGCCGATCACCCGGCACGCCCACCCAGCACCGCACCCGAGGTCCGGGTGCCGGTGCGCGCTGCCCGCTCCCGGGCCCGAGCAGGAGGTTTGTCAGATGAGTGAACCCGATGTCGTGTTCGTCGGTATCGGGGCCATCGGCCGGCACATGGCGAGCAGGCTGGTCGCCGCCGGCCGCGCGACGACCGCCGTCGACCCGGGCCCGTCCGCGCGGGAATGGGCCGCGGAGCGGGGGATTCCGGCGGTCACGTCGATCGCGGCGGCACCGCGCGCCGAGTTCGTCGTCGTGATGGTCGCGACCCCGGACCAGCTGGCCGCCCTCGTCGACGAAGCGTTGCGCCGCAACGACCTCGACGGGCAGCGCTGGATCGTGATGAGCACCGTCGGCCCGGATTCGGTGCGGGAGCAGGGATCCCGGCTCGCCGCGGCCGGCGTGCTGGTGCTCGACGTGCCGGTGACCGGCGGCGTGGCGCGGGCGCGCACGGGTGAGCTGACGCTGTTCGCGGCCGGGAACCCGGCGACCGGCGCCGCCGCCCGCCCGGTGCTGGAGCGCTTCGGCGCGGTCCGCGAGGTCGGCGAGCGCATCGGCGACGGCCAGGCGATCAAGGTCGTGAACCAGCACCTGTGCTCGGTGCACATCGTCGCCGCCGCCGAAGCCCTGTCGCTGGCCGGAGAACTCGGCCTGGACCGCGAGCAGGTGCTGTCCCTGGTCGAGTCCGGCGCGGCCGGGTCGTGGATGCTCTCCGACCGCGGTCCGCGGATGCTGCGGGGCACCGACGTGGAGGTGACCAGCACCATCGGCATCTTCGTCAAGGACAGCAACCTCGTCGCCGACGCCGCCCGCCAGGCCGGGGCGGACACGCCGCTGCTCGACCTGGCCCGGGAGCGCTACGAGCGCGCCGCCGACGCCGGACTGGGTGCGCGCGACGACTCGCGGGTGATCGAGACCTACCCCGCGCCCTGACCCGTTCTTCCCCGCACCACGCGGAAATCCCTGCGTCCCCTGCGGTCGCTGCAAAGGAGCAGACCATGTCCGCTGCGCCCACCACCGGACCACCGCGCGACAACCCGGCGAAGGTGTCGGTCGCGTCGATGATCGGAACCGCGGTCGAGAGCTACGACTTCTTCATCTACGGGACCGCGTCGGCGGCCTACTTCGGGTCGGTGTTCTTCCACACCGGCAACGAACTCATCGGCGTGCTGGCCTCGTTCGCCACGCTCGCCGTCGGCTTCTTCTTCCGCCCGCTGGGCGGCTACCTCGCCGGGCACTACGGGGACCGGCTGGGCCGCAAGACGGTGCTCATGTGGTCGCTGGCGATCATGGGTCTGGGCACGGTGCTGATCGGCGTGCTGCCGACGTTCGCCGAGGTCGGAGCGCTGGCACCGGTGCTGCTGATCCTGCTGCGGATCGTGCAGGGCATCGGGTTCGGCGCCGAGTGGGGTGGCGCGGTGCTCATGTCCGTGGAGCACGCGCCCGAACGCAGGCGCGGGTTCTTCGGCGCGGTGCCGCAGATCGGCATCCCGGCGGGCCTGCTGCTGGCGAACGGCGCGTTCCTCGCCTCGGAGGCCCTGTTCGACGGCGACTGGGTGTGGCGGGTGCCGTTCCTGGTGTCGATCGTGATGGTCGGCGCGGGCATGTTCATCCGGATGAAGATCTCCGAGTCCCCCGACTTCACCGCCATGAAGGACGGCGGCGAGATCCACGCGACCCCGGCGCTGGAGGTGCTGCGCCGCGACTGGCGGGTGATCCTCAAGATCGTGGCGCTGCGGCTCGCGGAGACCGGCGGCTACTACATCACCACCAGCTTCATGCTCTCGTACGTGGTGCTGGCCGGGCTGGCGGACAAGCAGCACGTGCTGGTCGGCACCATCGTCGGTTCGGCGCTGGGCCTGCTCAGCCACCTGCTGTTCGGCGCGCTCTCGGACCGGATCGGGCGCAAACCCGTGTTCCTGCTCGGATCGGTGTTCACCATCGCCTTCGGCATCCCGATGTTCCTGCTGGTGAACACGGGCGCGGGCATCGCCGTGGTGGTGGCGGTGTCGCTGGGGCTGCTGCTGAGCCACGACCCGATCTTCGCGGTGGAGTCGTCCTGGTTCTCCGAGCAGTTCCCGCGGGACGTGCGCTCGTCCGGGATCTCGCTGGGCTACAACGGCGCCTCGATGGTCGCGGGCCTGCTGCCGTTCCTGGCGACCGCGCTGTACGGCGTCGCCGGTTGGCTCGGCGCGGCGCTGCTGTTCGTGCTGCTGGGTGTCGTCTCCACCGCCGCGGCCGCGTTCACCGCGGAAACCGCTCCCGCGAAGCTGCCGGACACCGATCCGGCCCCCGGAAAGGAAGTGAGGACCGCATGACCGCACCGAGCGAGTCGCGCGCGGAAGGTCTCGCCGCGCGCGCGGATCGGGTGCGCCACGCCGCGCACCGGATGCGCCACCACATGCTGAACATGGGCGAAGTGCAGGGCCAGGGCTACGTGGGGCAGGCGCTGGGCGTCGCCGACGTGCTCGCGGTGTCCTACGTGGACCAGCTGCGGCTGCGCCCGGCCGACCCGCACTGGGCGCAGCGGGACCGGTTCCTGCTGTCCACCGGCCACTACGCGATCGCGCTGTACGCGGCGCTGGCGGAGGCCGGGGTCGTTCCGGTGGCGGAGCTGGAGACCTACGGCTCGGACGGGTCGCGGCTGCCGATGTCCGGCATGGCCTCCTACACCCCGGGCATGGAGATCTCCGGTGGGTCGCTCGGCCATGGCCTGACGGTAGCGGTGGGCATGGCGCTGGGGCTGCGGCTGCGCGGCGAATCCCCGCGGGTGTTCAACTTCCTCTCCGACGGGGAGCTCGACGAGGGCTCCACCTGGGAGGCCGCGATGGGTGCGAAGCACCACCGGCTGGGGAACCTGACCGCGATCGTCGACATGAACGCGCTGCAGGCCGACGGGAAGACCGAATCGGTGCTCAGCATCGAACCGGCCGAGGAGAAGTGGGCGGCCTGCGGCTGGTTCACCCAGCGCGTCGACGGCAACGACGTCGAAGCACTCCTGGCGGCGTTCGACGCGGCCACCGAGCAGGCCGGGCCGGAGGGCGCTCCCTCGGTGATCCTCTGCGACACGAAGATCGGCCGGGGCGTCCCACTGCTGGAATCCCGCGAGAAGGCCCACTTCATGCGGATCGACGAGCACGAGTGGCAGCTGTGCCGCGACCAGCTCACCGCCGGTTTCGAAGGAGCGAGCGCATGAGCACCCCCACCACGAAGCGCCTCACCACCTCGGCGATGATCGCCTCGTTCGCCGACCCCGGGCAGCGGACCGCGCCCGCCCCGTTCGGGCACGCGCTCGCCGCGCTCGCCGAGCAGGACCAGCGGATCGTCGGCCTCACCGCCGACCTCGGCAAGTACACCGACATGCACGTGTTCGCCGAAGCCCACCCGGACCGGTTCTTCCAGATGGGCATGGCCGAGCAGCTGCTGTTCGGCGCCGCGGCCGGCATGGCGGAGGTCGGCCTGGTGCCGTTCGCCTCCACCTACAGCGTGTTCGCGGCGCGGCGGGCGTACGACTTCCTGTGCCTGGACATCGCCGAACCGAACCTGAACGTCAACATCATCGGCGGCCTGCCCGGGCTCACCACGGGGTACGGCCCGAGCCACCAGGCGACCGAGGACGTCGCGATCTTCCGGGGCATGCCGAACCTGACCATCGTCGACCCGTGCGACTCGGTGGACATCGAGCAGGCGGTGCCGCAGCTCGCGGCCTCGGACGGGCCCACCTACCTGCGGCTGCTGCGCGGGAAGGTACCGACGGTGCTCGACGAGTACGACTACGAGTTCCGGCTCGGCAAGGCATCGGTGCTGCGCGGCGGCAACGACGTCGTGTTCGTCTCCAGCGGGCTGATGACGATGCGCGCGTTGCAGGCCGCGCAGGACCTCGCCGAGCACGGCGTGGACGTGTCGGTCGTGCACAGCCCCACCATCAAGCCGTTCGACTCGGAGACCGTGCTCGCCGAGCTCGGCGGCGGCAGGCTCGTGGTCACCCTGGAGAACCACACCGTCGTCGGCGGCCTCTTCGAGACCCTCGCCGCGGAACTGGCCAAGGGCGGCGTGCAGCAGCGCGTCGTCCCCATCGCCCTCCCCGACGAATTCCTCGACGCGGGAGCCCTCCCCACCCTCCACGAACGCTACGGCCTCGCCCGCACCACCATCGTCGACAAGGTCCTCACCGAACTCGGGTGAGGCCCAGCCCGCTGAGATTCCGAGCGCCCGGCCGGTGCGGTCCGGCCGGGCGTCGGCTGGGAGGCGTGAGCGAGCCGGGCCGGGTGAACCGCCTCCGCGTGCCTCCGTTCGGGTGCGGATCTTCGATTTCGCCTCGGGGGGCAGGTTTCCGGCTGAACACTTCGTCGGGTGATGGCAGCTGATCCGGGCGACGCCGAGCCCGCACCGCGACCCCCGCAGCCGCGGGTCACCTTCGCGGCGGCCGTCCGCGGCGCCTTCCGGAAGTCCTTCCAGGCGAGGGGACGCGCCGCGCGCAGCGAGTTCTGGCTGTTCGCCCTCTTCTACGGGGCCATGACCGGCACGCCCCTGATCCTCCTGGGCGCGGCACCGGACCTGCTCTGGCAGGGGATCCTCGCCTACGCCGTCATCGCGTACGCGGGGTTGATCCCGTTCATCGCCGCCGGCATCCGGCGGCTGCACGACACGGGCCGCAGCGGTCTCTGGTGCCTGCTCCTGCCCACCTGCCTCTTCTTCGTCGTGCTGATCCTCTGGACCGAGCCGAGCCAACCGCACGCGAACCAGCACGGCCCCTGATCGCGCGAACCACCTAGCCGTCCGCGGCGTTCGACCTAGGTGATTTTCGCCGACGCGTTCCGCCCGGACCCGATGCCAGGGTCGACGTCGTGAGTGGAACGACGCTTCAGGGAACGCCGACGCGGGCGGCGCGGGCGACGGTGCTGGGCGCCGCCGGGTTGACGATCATGTCGGCGGCGCTGATCGCGCCGAGCCTGCCCGCGATGACCGGCGAGTTCGCGGGCGCCGACGTGCTGGTACGGCTGGCGTTGACGATCACGTCGCTGGCGATCGCGATCAGCGCGCCGATCTCCGGTGCGGTCGCCGACCGGCTCGGCCGCCGTCCGCTGCTGGTCGGCGCGCTGGCGCTGTACGCGGTGGCGGGCACGGCGGGCTACTTCGCGACCGGCCTGGGGCCGCTGCTGGTGACGCGGGTCCTGCTCGGGGTCGCCGTCGGCGGGCTCATGACCGCGATCAGCGCGTTGATCACCGACTGGTTCGACGGGCGGCGCCGCGCCGCGTTCCTCGGGATGCAGCAGGCGGCCGCGAGCCTCGGCGGTGTCGTCTTCCTGCCGCTTGCCGGGGTGCTGGCGGCGGTGCACTGGCGGCTGCCGTTCTGGCTCTACGCCGCCGGTGCCCTGGTGCTGCCGTTCGCGCTGCGGACGATCAGGGGGACTCCGCGCACCGCGGACCCGCCCGCCGCCGGTCGGGCGCGGAACAGCGGACGCATCGGCAGGATCTACCTGCTGGCGCTGGTGGCGACGCTCGTGTTCTACATGGCGCCGACGCAGCTGCCGTTCCTGCTGGCCGGTTTCCACCTCGGCCCTGCGGTCACCGGTGCCGTCGTCGCGTGCAGCACGCTGACCGGCGCGGTCGGGGCACTGGCCTTCCCGGTGTTGCGCGGCAGGCTCGCCCCGCGCGTGCTGACGGCGGGCAGCGTCGTCCTGCTCGGGCTGGGCTGGGTGGTGATCGGCACCGCCGGTTCCGCCGGGCCGGTCGTGCTCGGGCTGCTCGTCGGCGGCGTCGGCGTCGGGCTCGTGGTCCCCGACCTGAACCTGCGGCTCGCCGAGCTGGCGGCGCCCGCCAGGCGCGGGCGAGTGCTCAGCGGACTGGTCACCGGCATCTTCCTCGGTCAGTTCCTGTCGCCGCTGGCCGCGCAACCGCTCATCGAGGTGGCCGGGATCTCCGGCGCCTTCACCTGGACCGGCGCGGCGTTGGCCGCGGCCGGGTGCACCGCGACGGCGCTGCACCGGAACGAGAGGACATCCTGATGATCTACCACGGAAACCGGTTCACCTTCCGGGCCGACGCGGACCCGGAACGCGTCGAGGAGGCCCTGGAGAGCCTGCGCGAGCAGGGCCGGGCCATCCCGGCGGTGCGGTCCTTCGTCGTCGGCCCGGACCACGGTGGCGACTACGACTACGGCGCCGTCTTCGTGCTGGCCGATCTGGACGGCTACCAGGAGTACCTGGTGCACCCGGCACACCTCGCCACCGACCGCGTCGGGTTGCCGCTGGTGGACAGGTTCGCCTCGTTCGACATCACCGACGACCCGGACCCCGGGCTCGCCGAGAGGATCGCGGAGCTGCACCGGCGGCGGTACGACGGCATGCCGGACATCGCCGCGCTCGTCTCCGGCCTCGGCGAGTACCGCGGCAGCGCCGCCCCCGGCCCGCACGGCGAGCGGGTCAGGGAGTGACGCCGGGGAGGTCGCGGAGCTGCCGGCGCGAGGTGACGCCGAGCTTGCGGAAGATGTTGCGCAGGTGGGCGTCGACCGTTCGCGGGCTCAGGAACAGCCGTTCCGCGACCTCCTTCGACGTCGCACCCGTCGCCACCTGCCGCGCGATGTGCCGTTCCTGGAGGGTGAGTTCCGCGGCGGCGGACGCGGGGCGGCTGGTCACCCGTCCGCCGGCCGCGCGCAGCTCATCGGCGGCGCGGTCGGCAAAGGCGGTCATCCCGAGGTCGGCGAGTTCCCGGTGCGCGGCGCGCAGGGTCTCCCGGGCGTCGAGCCCGCGGTTCCGCCTGCGCAGCCATTCCCCGTACAGCAGCCGGGTCCGCGCCCGGTGCGGGGCCGCCGGGGAACCGTCGAGGTGGTCGAGGGCTTCCCGGTAGTCGTCCTCGTCCCCGCTGATCAGCGCGCGGGCGCAGGCGGCCACGCCGAGGCCCCACGCCGAGCCACCGGCCCGGGTGCGTTCGGCGAGCGAGTCGGCGGCGGCTTCGGCGGCGGCCCGCGCACCGCAGCGGGAGGCGGCCTCGACCAGTTCGGGCAGCGCGATCCCGGCGAGGAACAGGTCGCCGGGCGCCGTCGCCTCCTCGGCTGCGGCCAGCGCCGCCCGGTAGTCGCCGCGGCCGTTGTGCAGCAGCGCGGTGGCCCAGTGCAGGTTGGCGGCGAGCTGCCCGCCGCCGTCCCCCTCGGCGCCCAGCCGCGCCAGTTCCGCGTGTTCCCCGCGCATCGCGGCCAGGTGCAGGCGCGGATAGCGCAGCGGCGGTTCCCCCGCGGCGTCGGCGATGGCCTCTTCCTCGGCGATTGCCGACGCGGCGGTGGCGAAGTCACCGGCGAGCACGGCACCGGACGCGGTCTGGGCGAGGCCGAGCCGCACCACCATCGGCGAGCCGGAGGCGCGGCCCGCCCGCACGATCCGGCCGGTGACGTCGGCGTGCGCGTCCAGGTCCCACAGCTCGGCCACGATCATGGCGGCCAACGCGGGGCGGGCGGCGATCGCGGCGTCGTCGGCGACGGCGCCGCGCAGCAGCGGGCCCGCCGCCCGGTGGCCGCGGGTCTCCAGCGCCACCAGCGCGTCGAGGACGTCCGGCGGCCCCGGTGCGGGTGCGGCGGCGGCCAGCACCGCGTCGAGCACCCCGGACGCCCGGCCGACGACCAGCGCCATCTCCAGCGCGTCCAGGTGGTGCTCCCGGGACACCGCCGGGTCCACTTCGGACATGCGCTGGGCGGCGCGGAGCATGAACGCCGGGCCATCGTCGCCGCCCGCGGCGAACGCGATCCGGCCGCGCAGCAGGTCGGCTTCGGCACGCCGCCGCTCGTCGAGGCCGCCGGTGTCCGCGGTCGCGAGCAGCTCGGCCGCCGCCTCGACGCCGCCCGCCGTGAGCCGCGCCCGCACGGCCGCGAACGCGCGGTCGGTGCGGCGCACCGGGTCCAGCGACAGCGCCGCAGCGCGTTCGAGGACGGTGGCGGCCGCCGCAACACCACCGCGCGCGCCGGCGCGGGCCGCGGCCGACTCCAGCTCCGCGGCCACGTCCTCGTCGGGGCCGGTGCCGGACCGGCCGCGGTGCCAGGCGCGGCGGTCCGGGTCGGCGACCGGGTCGGTGACGGCGGCGAGCGACCGGTGCGCGGCGTGGCGCTGCTCCGCGTCGGCGGCGCGGAGGACCGCGGACCGGGCCAGCGGATGGCAGAACCGGACCCGGGTGCCGAACTCGGCCAGTCCGGAGGCTTCCGCCGCCGCGGCCGCCGCGCCGTCGATGCCGAGCCGGCGAGCCGCGGCCCACACCGGCACCGGATCCCCGGCCGGTTCGGCGGCGGCGACGACCAGCAGCGCCCGGGCGGTCGCGGGCAGCTGCGCGAACCTGGCGCGGAAGGAGCGTTCGATCCGGTGCGGCACGGACGAGGTCACCGGCGGATCGCCGTCCTCCCCCGGCAACTCCAGCAGTGCCAACGGGTTCCCGCGCGCCTCGGCGAGGATGCGGTCCCGCACCTGCTCGTCGAGCGTGGCGCGCACCAGCAGGCGCGCCTGCGCCTCGGGCAGGCCGCCGAGCACCAGTCCGGGGAGTTCGTCGAACCCGTCCCGCGCCGCGAACACCATCACCACCGGTTCTTCGGCGATGCGCCGCGCGACGAACGACAGCACCTTCGCCGAGGCGTGGTCCAGCCAGTGGGCGTCGTCGATCGCGCACAGCACCGGCCGTTCCCGCGCGGCCTCGCCGATCAGCTCCAGCACCGCCAGCCCGACCCGGAACACGTCCGGCGCGCCCGCCGAGCCGAACGCGTCGCGCAGGGCCGCGGGCACCTCGGCGGCCCGGCCGAGCAGCGGCAGGCACAGCTGGTGCAGCCCGGCGAACGGCAACTCCGCTTCGGGCTCGACCCCGGAGGCCTCGACGACCCGGAATCCGTCCGCCCGGCGAACCCGGTCGAGCAGCGCGCTCTTGCCGATGCCCGGCTCCCCGCGCAGCACCAGCGCGCCACCGCGCCCCTCCGCCGCGGCGCGGGTCAGCTGCTCCAGCCGGCGAAGTTCCTCGTCCCGCCCGACGAGCGGCGGCACCGTGCGCATGCCGCGAGATTACCGGCGCGGCGGGCGGCGAGGCACGCGATCCCCGATCCCGAGGCGTCCGCCGCCCCCGCGGGGAGGGCCGGACCGGCCGCGGCATCGCTGCGCGCCGAAGTCCGGGCGAACGGCCCGTTCGTCCCATCAGCGGAGTTCGATGCTCCGATCACCCGGCCGGATTGCGCGGTACGGTGCCGGGCGATTCGAATTCGGCGTGTTCGGTCGAGGATGCGTAACGATCGCGCTCCGCGAGACGAACCCATCCGAGAAGAATGCTATCTTCGATGCACCATGAGTATTCCGAGCGGCTTATGCGGACGCCAGCGGGCACGAACGGCGGATGCACCGCTCTCGGATCGCGCACGTTTCGCGGAGGAATCCGCACGCGCGCACCATTGTTCCGCCCATCAGGCATTGATCAGCCCCATTCGAGTGATGCGAAGCAATGCTTCCCCCTCTTCCCATCGCCGCGTCCTTACACTGGAACTTCCCGAACGATCCACCTCGCACAACGGGAAGTTTCCAACGATCGGTGAATATCGGAAAACTTCCCCGAACAAGGCTGCTCCCCGCGGCCTTGTCCCGCCCGGTACGCGATCAGCGGAGGGGATGACCATGCCACGACCTTGGGAAGCGGACGCTTCGGCGGCCTTTCGAAGACGACTCGGCAAATCCGCCCTGGAACTCGGCCACACCGACGACGAACCGACCTGCCCCGACATCTGGGAACTGGACAACGGCGACGTCGCCGTGATCGGCCGCGACCTCACCGACTCCTACGCGGGCTCGCTGCCGGACGGGGTGAACGTCGGATTCGACGAACGTCTCGTCGTCATCCCCGGATCGATGCTCAGGTCCGCGAAAGGGGACATCCCCGATGACTGACGCGACCTCGATCAACGAATCCCCCATTTCGATCACCGGGGACGAGCTGGCGCTCGACGACTACCTCGCCGATTTCCGCGACCGGTTCTGGAACCGCAGCAACACCGGGGCGTGGAAGTTCGAACGCAGGCAGGTCTTCCGGCAACCGGAAAGCGCCAGTTGGAAAGCGTTCGACGACGGGGATTGGGATCGGTCGCTGCGACTGCTCGAAGAACGGCGGCCGAAGCTGGTGGACTACTTCGACCGGGTCGAAGCGCACGGGTTCTCCGTGCGCCGCGTCCGGGTGGTCGAGGAACCGCTGAGCCCCTACCTGATCTGGGAGTTGAACTCGTTGCTGATCCGGCACGAGTCCGGCGCGTCGATCAGCGTGGTCGACGCGGCGGCGCTGGCGGAGTGGGAACGCGACGGCCCGCTGCCGGAGATCTTCGTGCTCGGCCCGGACACCGTCTACGAGGTCCGCTACGACGCGGACGGCGTGGCGGTGGGCGCGGTGCGGTGCGTCGATCGGCCGACCGCGCAGCGCTGGACGACGTTCATCGAGTCCCTGCACCGCAACGGGGAACGCATCGACGCGTTCTTCGGCCGGGTCGTGCGGGGACTGCGCCCCGCGGGTCGCCGAGCGCCCTCGGCCTGACGTCGGAACCGGGGGTGGTGCCATGCCCGCACGGGGCGGCGACGAGTCCAGGAACGAGCTCTCCGGCGCGGCGCACGAGGTCGTCCAGGCCGGACTGGTCAGCGGCGGCATCCACTTCCACGGCCCGCGGCGCCCCGAGGACGGCGTGCCTCGGCAGCTGCCCGCCGACGCACCGGGATTCGTCAACCGGCGCGCCGAACTGGACCAACTGGACCTGCTGCTGCCCGACGGCGAGGCCGGTCGCACGACGGCGCCGTGCGTGGTGGTCGGCACCGCCGGAGTCGGCAAGACGTCGCTGGCGGTGCACTGGGCCCACCGGATGGCGCCGCGGTTCCCGGACGGGCAGCTGTACGTCAACCTGCACGGCTACGACCCGGGTCCGCTGGTCACGCCCGATCAGGCGCTGGAGCGCTTCCTGCGCGCGCTGAACGTGCCCGGGGCGCAGATCCCGGCCGACCTGGAATCGCGGGCCGCCCTGTTCCGCTCGCTGCTGGCCGGGCGCCGCATGCTGGTGGTGCTGGACAACGCGGCCACGGTCGGGCAGGTGCGGCCGTTGCTGCCGGGCAGCGGCGAATGCCTCACCTTGATCACCAGTCGCAGCAGGCTGTCCGGGCTGGTCGCGCGCGACGGCGCGCGGCGGGTGACGCTCGGCGTGCTGCCCGAGCAGGAGGCGGTCCGGTTGCTGCGGAGCCTCGCCGCCGGGCATCGCGGGCCGGACGACGACGCGGAGCTCGACGAGCTGGCCCGGTTGTGCGCGCGGCTGCCGCTCGCGCTGCGGATCGCGGCGGAACGCGCGATCAGCAGGCCGACCGCGCCGCTGCACGACCTCATCGAGGAGTTGCGGGACGAGTCCGCGCTGTGGGACGCGTTGACCGCGGGCGATGACGACGATGCGGATGCGGTGCGCTCGGTGTTCGCCTGGTCGTACCGGGCGCTGTCGAAGGACGCGAGCCGCCTGTTCCGGCTGCTCGGCCTGCATCCCGGGCGCGAGTTCGGATCGGCCGCGGCGGCCGCGCTGGCCGACGTGCCGGTGAGCCGCGCGCGGCGGCTGCTGGACGACCTGGCCGGTGCGCACCTGCTGGAGCAGCCGCGGCCGGACCGGTACGAATTCCACGACCTGCTCCGCGCGTACGCCACGGACCAGGCCCGCACCGAGGAATCCGCCGAGACCGCTCGCGCCGCGCTGGACCGCGCGGTGCGCTGGTACGCGGGCTGCGCCGACCGGGCGGTGCGGGTGCTCGCCCCGGGGCATCGGCGCCCGCCGGCCGAGGAACCCGGCGTCGCGATCCCGGAGTTCACCTCGCCCGAGGACGCGTCGCAGTGGTTCGAGCGGGAGCGGGTGAACCTGGTCGCCGCCGTGCGGGCCGCCGAAGCCGCGGGCCTGCACGAGGCGGCGTGGCGGCTTCCCGCGCTGCTGCGCGGGATCTACGCGGGCCGCAACCAGTTCGACGACTGGTTCGCCACCAGCACCATCGGCCTCGGGGCGGCTCGCGCGTCCGGGGACCGGCACGCGGAAGCCGACATGCTGGAGAGCTTGGGCAAGGCGCACACCCAGTCCGCGCGGCGCGCCGAAGGGATCCGGTTCCAGCTGGCCGCGCTCGACCTGCGCCGGGAGCTCGGGGACCGGGCGGGCGAGCTGGCCTCCACCAACGCGGTGGGCATGGCGCACCTGCGCGGGCACGAGCTGGAGCAGGCGCTGCGCATGTTCGAGCGGACCCGGCGGCTCGCGACCGGCGCCGAGGACGAGTACTGGATCGCGGTGTCCACCAACGGCATCGCGAACGTCCACTTGGGACTCGAAGGGTTCGAGGAGGCCGCCGGGCTGCTCCGCGACGCGGTGCGCCGCTACACCCGGCTCGGCTCGCCCGGCGGCAGGGGCGACGCGCTGCGCGGGCTCAGCCACGCCCACCGGGGGCTCGGGCGCCCGGACGACGCGCTGGGCTTCGTCGAGGAGGCGCTGGCGATCGCCCACGAGCACGGGAACCGGGCGTGGCAGGCGTACTGGTCGCTCGAACTCGGGCGGGTGGAGGCCGATCTCGGCCTGCCTTCCGAAGCGCTGGTGACGTTGCAGCGGGCCGCCGCGCTGCAACGCAGGCTGGGCGACCACGCCAGGGAAGCCGAGGTGATCGACGCGACCGGCGCGGTCTACTCGGCGCTGGACCGCGCCGACGAGGCCGTCGGGTTCCACCGGCTGGCGGCGAACTCCTTCCGCGAGCTCGACGACCGCTGGCAGTGGGCGGTCGCCTTGGACCACCTCGCCACCGCGCTCGACCGCTGCGGGTCCGACGAAGCCGGAGACCGTCGTGCCGAGGCGGCGGACCTGCTGGCGGCGTTCTCCGACCCGGTGGCCCAGCGGATCCGCGCGCGTCTCCTCGAACCGTGAACCACCCGGCCCGCCCCGGCGGCGCGAATCCGGCCAGGTGGCCGGGCCGCTCGCGTGGGGAACCCGGTCGAGCGGGCCGGTCACCTGGTGGTCCGGGAGGGCTTCAGCTGTCGAAGCGGCCGGACTTGATCGCCTGCACCAAGGGCGCGACGGCGGCCTTGAGAGTCGGGCCGTGCGGGTCCTTGGAGTCTCTGATCTCGTCGAACGTCGTCGTCACCTCGACGCAGGTCGAGGTGTTCTGGCTGCGGCTCGACTTGATCCAGGTCCGTTCCGCGCTCATCGGCGCTCCTCCATCCTCCTGGCGAGGTCGGCGATGATGGCTCGTGACTCGTGCGCGTTCCGCGACACGCTCTCGATCATGCCGACGGCTTCTCGGTAGATCTTCACATCCGCTTGCTCATGCAGGAAGAGCCCGGACTTACGATTCTCCAATTGGACGACCTCTTCCAGACCGGTTCGGATGAGCAGGAAGGGGCCCTCCAGACCCGGATGCCAACCGCTGGCCAGCGGAACGATGCGGAGTTCGATGTTCGGCCGGGCCGCCACCTGATCAAGGAATCGAAGCTGCGGAACGAGGACCGATCTGTCCCCGATCACCTGGTACAACGCGGCTTCCCCGATGAACGCGACGAGATCAGCGGGTTGTGAACCGGTCACCGATTCCCGACGACTGAGCCGCAAGGACGTTCGGGCGGCGAGCTCCGCCTCCGGCACACCTCCTCCCCGCATGACCGCCGTGCTGTAATCACTCGTTTGCAGCAACCCTGGAATCATCAGCGGCGATACCTCGACGATCTTCATCGCCCGCCGCTCCAAGTCGATCAGAGCCTCCAACTGCTGCCGCTGTGCCGGAAGCGTCGTCGCCACCCAGTTGGGTGCGTCGGCCCCGTGCGCGAGCTCGACGACCTCCTCGTACCGCTCGCCGTTGATGCCGAGCGAGGTCAGCACCTGCGCCACCTGCTCGGGACGCGGCGTCCGATCACCGGTCTCCCAGCGCGACAGCACCCCGGGGTCGCGTTCGAGCCGTTTCCCGAGCGCGCGCAACGTCAATCCGTTCTCCTCGCGGGCCTGCCGCAAGGCCTTCCCCAATGCCTGGTTCTTCGGAGTTTTCGCCATCCGCGCTCCGTGTCGTCGCTCCCGCGAGATCGCATTCGTCGCGGGCCCACCTACTTGATCACCCGATGCGGCTACCACGACACCGTTGTCGCCGAAACCGCCCGCGGTCCATGGTTCTCGGACATCGGCGAACCGATCCGGGCATGATGCCAGCCCACCCCGACAGCGGATCCGGGGGCCGCGGAATCCGAAGGAGTGCAACGATGAATTCGTTCCAGAGCAGCGCGACGGGAACTCCGCTCCGAACCGACGACAGCTCGATGAGACAGTTCCACTTCGGAATCGCTCGCAATCGGGAGGATCGATTTCCCGCCGCGACGATCTCGGCGTGGGCGGCTTCTCGCGGGCCGGTGGACACGCGGTGGCACGCGGTCGGCCGGGCCGGCGGCGGGGCGCTGGCCGCGGAGTGCGGGACCTACGTCTACGGGCCGGTGCACCTGCGGCGGTCCGCGAGGATTCCGGACGGGGTGGCGGATCGGGCGATGTGCCAGGCCTGCGCGCGGCGGGTCTCGTGAGTTCCCGGCACTTCTGGCGGCCAGCGGCGGACGGGGTGCGGCACGCGTTCCGGGGGCCGCGGTGGAACGGGCAGCCGGAGGGCACGTCGGTGTGCGGCACGCGCACCGGAATGGTAGCGGAACCGTCCGAAGAGGACTGGGTGCGGGCGCCGTCCTGCGCCGCCTGCAACACCGCCCTGCACGCGGCGCGCGGCACCGAGGTGTGACACCGGCGCTCGCGGGAAACCCCCGTCGCGGAGATCCCGCGAGCACGGGGACGCACCGGAAGCCGCTAGCCCTCGACCCGCTCGCACGGCGGAACTCCCCGCCACAGCAACGAATACTCGGCCCGCAGCGCTGATTCCCCGACCAGGCGCGGGCCGGGGCGTCGCCGATCCCCGGCGAGGTCCGGCCGGACGCGGTCCCTCCCCGACCGCCCGGCCGCGCAGGAAGGAGCCCGGCCGGGCACTCCCCCACATCCCGGCCGGGCTCCCCCGCTACAGGCCGAAAGCCCCGCCCTCGACGAGGATCAGCACGCCGATCCCGATCAGCACGACCGGCATCAGCACGTGCCCCCACCGCGACAACGCCGCCGCGATGGCGGGCCGGGTCGCGAAGAACCGCCCAGCGGCGATCCACACCGCCAGCAACAGCAAAAACACCACCACGTGCGCGCTCATCCCGCCGATGCCCGCCGTGGCGAACACCGGCACGTAGACGCCCACGTTGTCCGCGCCGTTGGCGAGGGTGACGGCCGCGACCTCCAGGACGCGGGGACCGCCGCGCCGCCGCTGCTCCTCGGCGGGATTCCCCCGCTCGCGCCAGGCCTGCACCGCGGCTTTGACGCCGAGCGCCAACGGCAGCAGGCCCAGGTAAGGAATCGCCCCTTCCGGGAGGAAGGTGGCGCCGAACGCCGCGGCCACCGACACCGCCAAGATCGCGGCGAAACCCAGGTACTGGCCGAACGCGATGACGCGCACGGCACCGCGGTGCCCCGCGCCCTGGGCGAAGAACAACGCGAGGACGAGGATGTCGTCGACGTTGGTGACGGCGAACAGGCCCACCGCCCGGCCGATGGTGCTCAGGTCCACGACCGCACCACCTCCGCCGAAGAGGACTGCCGTGGGAAGGCGCGCACGCGCGCGCGGAAAGAGAACATGGTCGACCTTCACTGGGTTCGCGGACTGCGGCGGACACGAGAGGCCGCACGCCCGCATCAGCGGCGGCGCACGGGCCTCGGGCCGCCATCAGCAGCGCAGGATCCCGAGGGAGATCGGCGTCGGCGGATCGACCGGCACAGGAATTCCCACCGCACCACGGGACATCCGCACGTCCTTCGCACGGAGGGCAGGGGCCGCGCAGTGGATCGCCGGGACGACGGCGAAGGCGGCGGCGGGCGGCACCTCCCGCCCGAACACCACCACCCCGTCCGAAGCCGGACCGCGGTCCCCGGGATCGTCCCGCTCGAAGACCGGCCCGCCCGAGACCTCGGGCGCCGGATCAGCCGTCGGCGCGGCGGAGGTCGAGCTCGCGACGGCGGCGGGAACCGCCGACCCCGCGAACGCGGCAGGCGGGTCCGGCATCACCAGGTACACCAGCAGCGCGGTGGCCACCAGCGCCACGACCGCGCACGACCGCCGCACCCGCGCACCCCCCACCGTTCGAAGACCCCGAGAAGCATCGCACACGATCAGGCGCCGCCCCACCGGCCTCAGGTGAGGCCGAACGTCAGGCGCAGGTCCACGATCTGCTGCTCGCCCGCCACCCACGCCAGCGGCGCGTGCTGCACGAAGATGCCGGTCGGTTCGCGCAGCAGCGGACGGCTGCCCGCATCGGTCGGCCACTCGACGTCGCCGGTGGCGATGCGGGCCGGGATGAGCCAGTGGTCCCCGGTGCGGTAGGCGGGCCGGCCCGGGTCGGTGCGCTTGAAGTGCACCTCCACGCCGTCCTCCAGCCGCAGCCACCGGCCTTCCTCCACGGGGATCGCGCCGCCGCGCATCGGCCGGGTGGGGGCGCCGGGCTGCCTGCTGCCTTCGCGCTGGTCCCAGCGGCGCAGGAACGGGTGCAGCCGCGCGTCCCGGCCGGCTTCGGGTTCCGCCGACAGCCGCACCCGGCGCTCCGGCAGGTCCAGTTCCTCCACCCGCAGCAGCGGGTCCGGTTCCAGGCGGCTGGCGTAGGCGGTGTCCACGACCTCCACCAGGTCGCCGACGTCCAGGTCCAGCTTCTCGTCCCCGCCCAGCGAGGCCAGCGCCACCCAGGTGCCGTCGACCTCGTCGATCGGGAAGACGACCGAACCGTTCTCCCGGGACCACTTGAAGGTGGCGCCGGATTCCGCACCGCCC
Source organism: Saccharopolyspora sp. 6M (assembly GCF_020176775.1). Lineage (NCBI taxonomy): Bacteria > Bacillati > Actinomycetota > Actinomycetes > Pseudonocardiales > Pseudonocardiaceae > Saccharopolyspora > Saccharopolyspora sp. 6M. Next base: position 127,078 of record NZ_JAIUJZ010000010.1, on the reverse strand, counting down.
TCGTGGATCTCCACCCGGTACAGCTGGTTCTCCGGGCCGCGGTAGCGGGCCTCCGGGTGCACCAGGCACGGATCGGTGTCCGCGTCGGCGGGCCGCTTGCTGCGCGCCGCCAGCAGCGGGGACTGGGCGCGCTGCTCGCGGGACCACTCGTCGAACGCCTCGCGCACGGCTTCCGCGGGCGCATCCGCGTTCGTGACGCCGAGTTCGGCGGCGGGCAGCGCCATCACCTGCCACACCACCTTCACCCGCGCCGAGGTGTCCGGTGCCGCGGTGCCCAGCGCCACCTCCCGCAGCTGCGGATCCTCGGCGGCGGTGACGATCCGCTCCCACACCTTCAGGTACACCAGGTACGGCTCGTCCGGCAGCCGGTCCGCGGGCAGCTCCGGGTCCCGGAACCCGTCCGGCTGGTCCCAGTAGGTCCAGCTCGACGGCTGCTCCACCGGCGGCACCGGCTCGTCCTCGTCCGGCACCGCCTGGCCGGGCGCGGGCCGGTGGGCGTCGCAGCGGATGCCGCCCACGTAGTAGCGGCCACCGCCGATCGCCAGGTCCGACAACCCGTGCGGGCCGGCGATCCGCTCGATGCCGAACCCGGTGGCGTCCACCGGACCGCCGTGCGGGCCGATCAGGTCGGTGAGCACCGTCCGCTGCTCGTGCAGCTGGATCAGCGCCTGCTCGTTCGCGTCCGAATCCAGCTGGACGCGGCCCTGCTGGGCGACCACCGCGGAATAGCCGCGCTCCGGCTGGAAGTTGATGCGGGACAGGTCTGCGTGCATGTTCGGAGCGTCCTCTCGTGCTGGAGATCAGGAGACGAAGATCAGGCCCGCGTCGGCCCCCGCCGGGACGTGCTCGGCCAGCCGCGCGCGCAGGTTGTCCTCCCGCTGCGGCTCGTACAGGTCGTGGAACGCGCCGAGCTCGGACCCGTCCTCGGCGCCGCGGCGGATCGGCAGCGGGCAGTTCGCGGCGAGCCGCGCGTAGTCCGGCGTGCCGTAGCGCACCGACTCGAACACCGGCCGCACCCCCTCGGCCACGTCCCCGGCGCAGCGGTGCCTGCGCGGGGTGCGGGAACCGGACGGCACGTAGCTGTAGCGCAGGTCGCCGACACCGCGCCGGGCCACGTGCATCCGCCCGGTGAACAGGCTGTTCTCCGCGAGCCGCACCGCGTGCGCGTGCACCTCGCCGAACACGGTGCTGCGGTGCGCGTGCAGTTCCGCGTGCGCGTGGCGGCAGTCCGGGGCGGACAGCGCCTCCCGGTCGTGCCCGGTGGCGTCGAGGACGCTGTCGCGCAGGTGGATCGGCAGCGGATCGGTGCTCACCTCGTCGCCGATCACGGTGATGGTGCCGAGGATGCTGCGGTCGATCTCCACGCAGGCGGTGGTGCGGTCCAGCAGCAGGCTCGGTTCTCCGGGCGCGTGCGGCTCGCACCCGGGTTCCAGCGACCAGCCGGGGACGAGCGTGCAGTGGCGGACCTCCAGCGCCGCCAGCGGACCCGTCACGTTGACGCCGCGGCCGGTGATGAGCAGCCCGTCCAGCACCACGCGCGGCCGCCGCCCCGCCGGAACCTCCTGCGGCACGCGGATGTTCAGCGCGTCCGGGCGGTTGCTGTAGGTGTCGAGCAGCCGGATCACCGGGCGCTTCCCGTCGGCGGCGCGCAGCAGCAACCGCTCGTCCGGGCCCAGGTCGAAGTCCAGCTCCTCCTGGTGCGCGCCGTTGTGCGCGATCTCGATGACGCAGTCCGCCGCGCCACCGGACTCGCGTTCCGCGCGCCACGCCTCGTAGGCGTCGAGGATCAGCGGGTGCTCCTCGCCCGGCCCGACCCGGCGGATCCGCGCGTGCGGCGGGGTCTCCGGGTCGCGCGGGTAGGCGCCGCCGCCGATGTCCGCGGAGAACGCGTGGTGGTAGTCCACCGACACCCCGGCGCGCGGTGCGGACCGCGAGCCGAACGCGATCCGGCCCAGCACCGGGTCGACCGCCACCTGCCCGTACCCGGGCCGGTAGCGCCAGCCCGTCAGGTCCGCGATCGTGATCGCCGCCGGCGGCACCGGAGCGTCCTGCCCGTCCAGCCGGATCACGAAGCTCTTGCCCGGCCCGTAGTAGTCCGCCAGCCGATCCGCGACCTGCCTGCGCCGCAGCCGGGCGGGCACGTTGTCCAGGGTGGCGATGTGCGTCGCCGACGGCTCCGGCACCGGTTTCGTCACCAGCGGCACGTCGTTGCCCAGGATGGAGAACGTGTAGAGGCTGCGGGTGCGGTCGATGCAGTACGCGGGCGCGCCGAGCACCGGGTGCGGCCGCAGCCGCCACGCGAACAGCGCCACCCCCGCCGGGGTGAGGCCGCCGCGCCGGTGCCGCGATCCGGCGCGCCGCACATCGGCGGACCGGGCGACGGTCCCGAACGGGCCGCCCGCCAGGTCCAGCGCCGCGGACTCGCGCACGTCGGCGAGCCTGCCGCGCCGCAACCGGAACGCATCCCCTGCGCCGTGCAACCGCACCGGCTGGTGGTGCGCCCCCAGCCGGGACAGCTCCACGGCGCGGGCCGGCCACCCGGCGGTTCCGGCGGCGAGCTCTTCCAGCAGCGGCAGCGTTCCCTTGCGCCGCCGGTGCGCGACGGTCGCCGCCACATCGCGGCGCGGGGCGAGCGCTTCGGCTAGCCGCCGCCGCGCCTCCGCCGGATCGCCGCCGTCGCGCAGTCCGGCGGTGCCGACCCGCTCGTAGCCGGGCAGCCGGTGGTAGCCGACGAGCTCGCCCAGGTACGGCAGCGCCCATTCGGCGGCGGTCTCCACGAACCAGTCGTCGTACTGCTGCGCCACGGCATCGCGCACCAGGTCGAGCTGTTCGCCGACGACGGCGAGCAGCTCGCGCAGCGGCTCGCCCTGCTCGGCGTCGCGCAACCGGTGCCAGGCGGGCAGCAGGTTCGCGAGCGCATCCGGTTCCCGGCTCATCGGTGGACCTCCGTGAGGATCAGCGAGTCCGGCACGTCCGGGGACAGCAGTGCCAGCTGAGCGGGACGCAGGCCGCGGTGCACGAACACCCGGCGACCCGGTTCGAGCCGGGCGGTGCCGGTGATGTCGGGGTTGCGGCGCAGCAGGTCGCGCAACGAGATCCCGTTGCGGGCGGCCACGTCGGTGAGGGTCTCGCCGCCCGGTGCGGTGACGCGGTAGCGCTGCTCGACGTGCTCGGCGAGGCGCGCGGGCACCACGTCGGCGGGCCGGGCGAGCCGGTCGGTGACCGCGGCGAGCTCGTGCGGGCTGCCGTCCTCGGGGATCCCGCCGAACACGTCGACGTCCACGTAGGACACTCCCGGCACGGAGTGGGCGGCGGCCAGCACTTCGGACAACAGCGCGGGCCGGCCCAGTTCCCGGCCGGCGAAGCCGAGTTCGTCCAGCAGCGCCCGCCGGATCCGCGGTCGCACCACGTCCCACGCGTGGTCACGCTCCAGCGCCACCTTCGCCGACACCACCAGCAGCACCGCCTCCCGCGGCTGCACCCGCACCGGCAGCCGCGGATCGCCGTACTCGTCCAGCGCGAACCGCAGGGCGCGCAGCAGGTCGCCGTCCGGCGCGAGCGGCAGGTCGTCCACCCCGGCGACGGTCAGGTGCAGCACTTCGCGCCTGCCGTCGAACACGCGCCGCGCCGCGGCCCGCCCGATCCCCGCGCGGGACCGGGCGAAGTCCTCGTAGTCGCGCACCGACACCAGCCGGTCCAGCGCCGACACCGCCAGCGGCACCGTGCGCCGGGTCAGCGCCGGGCCGTCCGCGTCCGAGCCCCCGGTGGCGGGCAGCGGGTTGGTGACCCCGGTGACGCCCAGCGGCCGGGTGACGGGCTGGGTGATGCGGTCGGCGCCGACGTTGGCGGCGCGCCCGGTGCCGAACCGGTAGCGGGCCCGCACGTTCTCCTGCCCGGTGGGCAGCCGCGCGCCGTGCACGCCGTCGCCGAAGGTCACCGTGGTGCGCCCGGACGCGTCACCGCCGACCACGTAGACCCGCTCCGCCGGACCGCGCCCGGCGAGGCTCTCCACCGGGTGCCAGCGCAGGCCGTCCACCCGGACCTCCAGCGCCGGGGTGGCGCCCAGCGGGTTGTCGGCGGGCAGCCAGGTCAGCGGGGACTGCCAGAGCGCGAACGTCTGGTGCGCCTTGCCCGCGTCGCCGCTGCCGATCGGTTCGTCGCGGCTCTCGCCGTGCGTGGCGGGCACGACGTTGCCGTGCACCACGACGGTGTCCCGCCGGTAGCGGTGCCGCAGGTCGGTGGTGAGGGTGAGCACGGTGTGCGGGTGGTCGCCGGGCAGTTCCGGGTCGAGGGCGGTGTCCGCGGCGGCGATGACGGCGACCTCGGTGCCGGGAGCGCCCGGCGGGTCGGCGAGCTCCCCGGACACGACCAGGTACCGGCCGGGGCGCAGACCTTCGTGCAGGTCGGCGAGTTCGAGGGTGCTGCCGCGCACCTCCTCGTCCAGCGGTTCGTCCGCGGGCCGCAGCGGTTCGCCGCCCGCGTGCGCGGTGGCGTCGCGGATGTCGGAGAGCTGCCGGTCCTGGTCGTCCAGCCACGGGTCGGCGAGGGTCAGCTCGGTGGCGCGGCCGGTGATGCCGTAGCGGGTCCCGGCGGTGGTGCGGACGGCGGTGGCGCGGGTGACGACGCACGCCAGCGCCGGGTCGCCGGGGATCCCGCCGGGCGCGCCCTTGCGGGGGCGCCGCACGACGACGCGGCTGCCGGTGGTGATCTGCTCGTGCACCCCGTCGAGCACCAGGATCCGTTCGCTGCCCGGGTAGGGCGCGGTGGTGAAGGTGAGCTCCACGTTCGCCGGTTCGCCGCCGGCGCCGTAGCGGGCGGTGAGCCGGTACGGGCCGACGAACGCGGTCTCCTGCTGCTGCGGCAGCAGGTCCCACTCCTCCCGGGAGCCGTTCTGCACGCCGACGTGCACCCGGCCCTGCTCGTCGGGGCGGGAGATCGTCAGGGTGCAGGCGGGCAGCTCCGGCAGCATCCGGACGGTGACCCCGGCGGCGTTCTCCTCGCGCGGTGCGGGGCTGGGGAGCGCGGGGTCGGGTGCGGTCAGTTCGACGCGGCCACCGCCGAACTCGAACTCCTTGCGGGTCGGCAGCTGCTCCACGTGCTGCCAGCCGCCACCCGGTTCGGTGCGCTGGAACTCGGCGCGCACCGGCCGGGTGCCGCCCGCGTCGAACGCGATGCGCACGCTGGTGCGGGTGCCGCCGGGCAGCGGCCAGTCCGATTGGCGCACCACCCGGCCCACCGCGTCCTGCACCGGTTGCAGCGGGGCGGTGGCGCCGAACGGGGCGGCGGTCACCCGCATCGCGACCAGTTCGCGGAGCACGCCCGGCGGTGGCGCGGCGGAGTTCGCCCGCAGCGCGCGGGCCGGGGCGGCTCCGGCGGCGGGAGGGGTGCCGCGGCGCGCGGCCGGTGCGGCCGGTGCCAGGTCGAGGGCCCGGTCCCGCAGCTCGGCGACGACGGCCCGCAGCCTGCCGAACCAGTCGGCGACCGGTTCGCGGGGTTCGGCGAGCACTTCGGCCTCGGCGAGCCGGTCCAGGGGTTCGGCCAGCCGCAGCGCGAACTGGGCGGGCGAGCCGATCGCGGGCAGTTCGGCGCGCAGCGGTGCGAGGACCTGGGCGTCGAACTCCTCGATCAGCTCGTCGGCGGGCCGCGGGTGCGGCAGCTGCGGGGACGGTTCCCCGGTGCCGGGTGCGAGCCAAGCACCGAGTTCGGCGCGCAGCTCCGCCAGGGTCGGCGGTGGTGCCTGCGGCAGCGAGATCGCGGTGACGTCCTCGTCCCGGTCCACGCGCACCGCACCGACGGGCCGCAGCAGCTGCTGGTCGCCGAAGTCGAACAGCAGGTTCTCCCCGGCGCGCAACGAGATCGAGGTTCCGGCGACGTAGATCTCCGAACGCTGCTCCAGCTCCTGCCGGGTGAGCAGCGCCGGGCGCCGCCGCCGCACCGCCAGCCGGTTCCACGTCCAGCGCGCGAGCAGGTCCTCGCCGGTCTCGAACACCACCGACTCGGTCTCGGCCGCGCCGGGCACGCTGTTGCTGCGGGCCCCGCGCGGGATGAGCACGGTGGCGTCCTCGTCCCGCGGGTCCCGGTCCAGGGAGTAGGCCAGGTAGGTGCTCGCGGCGACGCCGGGGCGCGGCCGGTGCCCGACGAGCCCGCCGAGCATCGCCAGCGACCGGTGGTCGTCAGCGGTGCCCAGGTAACCCTCGTCGGCGATCCGCTCCGAGTGGAACGTCAGCAGGTCGCCGAGCACCGCCCACGCGTCGAGCAGCCCGATCGCCGGGTCGTCGGTGGTGCGCACGGTCAGCCCGCGCAGCGCCGGATGCGCGGGCGAGGCGAGCCGGTCGAGCATCGCGGCGAGGAACGTGCCGTGCTCCCCCGCACGCAGGTCCAGCGCCGACCGGCCCGGCGGGTTGTGCGGGCGGGCCGGGGCGCGCCGTTCGTCGTGGCGGTCGCAACCGCATCCGCATCCGCTCACCGCGCACCCCCGAATTCCAGGTGGAGCACGCCGTTCTCGGGGCGCTCCGGGTCGTTGTCGCAGCAGGCGATCTCCAGCGGAGCCACCCGCAGCAGGCCCGCGTCGAGTTCGCCGTCGTCGTCGTGGAAGGCGCGCCGCAGCCGGGTGACCTGCGCGCTGCGCACCCCGGGCACGGCGGCGGCGGCGACGAGCCTGCTCAGCCGCACCGGTTCGCCGAAGCTCAGCGCGTCGGGGTGGAAGAACCCGAGCGCTCCGCCGCGCAGCCGCCGCCTGCCGAAGACCCGCAGCAGGTCGGCGACGATCGGGCCGCGCTGGTGCCCCGGCGCCGCGCAGATCCGCAACGAGACCTCCAGCGGCACCTGCCGGGCCGGGCGAACCACCAGCTGGTGGCCGATGCGGCGGTGCCGTTCGAGCAGGTCGGTGACCTCGGCGAGCAGTTCCGGGCCCGGGGTGCCGGTGCGCTCGGCGTCGACGGCGACGTGCACTTCCCGGGTGCTGCCGCTCCAGCGGATCTCGGCGGCGGCGCGCTGCACGCCGGGCACGTTTCCGGCGAGCGCGGCGTAGTCGGCGGCGGTGACGGCGCGCGGCCGGGTGCGGCGCAGGTCCAGCGGCGCGAGCTGGCGCACCTGCTCCACCGGTTCCGGTTCGGTGCCGCCGGTGGCGGGCAGCGGATTGCGCACCACCACCCCCGGCAGCGGTGCACCGTCCGGTTTCCGGCGCAGCACCAGCCGATCGATGGCCTCGGCGCCGACGTTGCCCGCGGTGCCGCCGCCGATCCGGTAGCGGATCTCCAACGCGGCACCCGGTGCGGGTGCCGCGCCGCAGCGGTCGTCGCCGAAGCGCAGCGCGAGCCGCCCGTCGTCGTCGAGCTCGCCGACGAAGTGCCGGTCGCGCGGCCCGCTGCCGAGCAGGTCCCGCCGCGGTTCCCACCGGTGCTCGCCGTCGGTGACGTGCACGGCGGGCAGCGCGGCCCGCGGATCCGGATCGTGCGCGGCGGGCCCGTGCAGCACCGGGTCGTCGGGGTGCAGCCCGGTGGCGTGCTGCTCGCCCCAGCTCTGCCCGATCTCCCAGGCGATGTCGGGGCCGAGGACGGTGCCGGCGTGGGCGCGGGCGGTGAGCACCTCGAGCCTGCGCCGTTTGGTGGCGAGCAGGTGGTCGGCGCGGTGCAGCAGGTCGCGGAGCGCCCGCACCGGGTGCCGCCGCAGTTCGAGGCGTTCCAGCAGGTCCCGGTCGAACAGCACGGCCAGCTCGTCGACCTCCTCGTCGGCGAGCCCGTCGGAGTCGCGGGCGCTGCGCCACAGCTCCACGAGCCGTTCCCGCACCCGGCCGGGGATGGCGGCGAGCCGGGCGGCCTGCCCGACGGCGAGGTGCGCGGGCAGCGGATGCGGCACGGCCTGCACCACCGGGGTGCGGTGCAGGACGGGCCGGAACCGCGGCCGGATTCCCGGGTAGACGGACTGGGCGAGCAGCCGCCGCAGCGCTTCGGCCTGCTCGTGCGCCGTGGTGGGCAGCACTTCTTCCTGCCTGCGACCGGCGTTCTGCACGTCGATGCCCGCGCGGGTCGTGGCGGGTTCGCCGAGGACGGCGTGCAGCTCGCGCACGTCGTCGCCGGTGAGCTTCCGCCCGCCGCGGGTGCGGTCGATGAGGAAGCCCAGGAGTTCGGCGGGTTCGTTGCCGTCGGTGCGGTCCCGGCAGCCGGACGCGTCGCAGGCACCGAGCACCGCGGGCTCCGGCGGCACGACGACCCGGTCCGGGGTGCGCCGGGTGCGGCCGTGGTCGACGAGCGCCACGTTGCCGCGGGCCACGCTCACGTCGGGGATCGGTGCGCAGTCGTAGCCGCCGGTGGAGCTCAGGCGCAGCGGGAACCGCAGCGCGTCGGCCTGCGCCCAGGTCACCTCCAGCACCGGCTGCGCCAGCAGCGCGTCCTCGCCCGGAGTGGTGGAGGTGAGCCGCACCGCCTGCCTGCGCGTCGGATCGGCGTCGCCGGGGGTGCCGGTGACCGGACCGCGGACCTCTTCGAGGACCAGCAGGTCGCCGGGCCGCAGGTCCAGCGCCCGCTCGTCGTCGCGCAGCGTCGCCCCGGTGGCTCCGGCCGGCAGCGTGCAGTCCTCGTCGCCCCAGGTCCAGAACCGGATGCGGTTGTGCGCGGGCCGCAGCCGGAACGGACCGTCCGCGAGCGGTTCGAAGACCTCCACCGCGTCCTGCTCGTCCAGCTCCGCCAACGCGTCCTCGTCCAGGACGGGCCCGGGCGCGGGCGGGTCGTGCGGGCCGCGCGGGCGCAGATCCACCGCGGCGAACCGGAACCCGCCCGGTTCGAGGTCCAGTTCGGTGGCGGTCTCGGCCACGACGAAGGCGCGGGCGGCGCAGCCGTCGTGCATCGGGTAGTCGATGAGCCGCACGTGCCTGCGCACCGACACGCGGCGCCGCGCGGTCTCCAGGTAGGCCTCGGTGGCGACCGCGTCCTGCTGGTAGCCGAGCTGGTCTGCGGTGTGCGCGAACAGTTCGACGAGGGTGACGCCGAGGTCCGGCGCGAGCCGTTCGGTCCAGCCCGGGGTGGTGAGCGCGAGCCGGTCCAGCAGCACGCGCTTGAGCGAGTCGAAGTCGCGGGCGGTGTAGTCGATCAGCGGTGCGGGCGCGGGTTCCGGTTCGCACGGCGGTGGCGCGGCGTGGTCGAACGGGGTGGGGCCGCCGGGGTGGAAGGTGAACTCGGCGCTGCAGTAGCGCTGGTCGAAACCGGGGAACGGTTCCTCCCCCGGCCTCCCGTACGGGTCGCTGTCCACTAAGGACAATCGATAGCGGGTGGTGTCGCCGGGCCGGTCGACGGTGACGAACATGCGGTCGTCGAGCTCCGGGTCCTTCTCCCGCTCCACGGCGACCTCGACCGCGGTGATGCCGGTGATGCGGCGCCCGCCGTCGATGCGCACGTTCTCCGGCCGCACCCCGTGCGGGGCCTTGCCGATGAACGTGACGACGAGGGTGCGCCCGCCGTCGGCGGCCTCCACCGCGTCCACCCCGCCGAGCCGTGCCGCGCGGACCCGGGCCCGTCTGCCGTCGGTGCGGCAGTGCAGCTCGCTCATGCCCGCCTCCCCTCGAAGATCTCGTCGCGGTGCTCGCCGGTGGCGCGCACCAGGTAGCGCAGCCGCACCCGCACCACCTCGTCCTCGGCGGTGACCTCCAGCGCGTCCACCTCGACCAGGTCGCCGAGCCAGCGCTGCAGCGCGGCGTGCACGGACAGCTCGACGGTCGCCGCGAGCTCCGGGCTGTTCGGCGCGAAGACCAGGTCGAGCAGGCCGCAGCCGAAGTCGGGTCGCATCACCCGCTCGCCGGGGCTGGTGAACAGCACCTGTTCGACGAGGTCGGCGAGGTGCTCGTGGTGCCCGGCGCGGGCGGTGCGGCCGCGGCGGTCGAGGCGGAACGGGAACGCGATGTGGGTCCTCATCACCGGCACCGCACCCCCCGCGAGTCGCCGCGGAACACCGGCGGCCCTTGCGGGCGCAGGTCGGCGCTGAAGCACTGCCCGTCGGTGTCGTCGAGCAGCGCGGGCACGCCGTCGACGAGCAGCCCACCGGCACGCGGCGTGAAACGCACCGTGCGGCACGGCCCGCTCAGGTTCGGGCAGCCGAGCACGGCGTACGCCTCACCGGTCCTCCGCACGGCCTGCCCGTCGGCGCGGACCGCCGCGTTCCCGGTCGCGGCGACGATGCGGCCGCCGTGCGGGCAGTGCACCGCGGTCGCGGCGGTGACGAGGTTCCCTCCGGTCACGACTTCCCCCTACTGCCTCTTGGGCACGATCAACCGGCCCTGGTTGATGTTCACTTCGTCGCCGACGAGTTCCACGGACGCGCCCTTGCCGTTGCCGACGGTCACGCCCTTCTCGTCGATCTGCACGTACGCCCCGCTCGCCGCGCGCAGCAGGATTCCTTCACCGCCGGGCACGTCGGACATGAGCAGCTTGTGGTCGCCGGGCGTCCGGATCACGACGGGCTGGCGCTCGCCGAGCGCGTCCGGCGGCAGCTCGGAGCGGTCGCCGTACCAGCAGCCCGTCCAGATCGGGAAGCTCGGATCGCCCTGCTCGAACTCGATCCACACGCCGGCGCCGACCTGCGGCACCACGTACTGCCCGGCGCCGCGGCCGGTGAACGGCAGGCACGGCAGCGCCCAGGTGGAGGCCACGTCGCCGAGCACGTCGGGGACCTGCGCGGTGATCCGCCCGATCTGCAGCGGGTCGGCGTTGTCCACGACCCGGCCGCGGAACTTGCCGAGGAAGCGGTTGTTCGATGCGTCGGCCATGCGGTTCCTTCCTCGGGCTAGGGGCGGACGGTGTCGCTGCGGGCCACGAGCCCTTCGCGGGAGAGCGTGAAGTTCTGCTGGTACGAACCGACCCGCAGGTTGTGCGTCACCGATTTCACGTAGTAGTCGCCGTCGTAGGTGACGCCCGCGCCCCGCACCCCGACGAGCTCGCGGGGCCGCAGCACGTACCCGTGCCGGTTCACGTCCAGCGAGCCGGATCCGGAGATCGCGTCGGCGGAGGTCGCGGCCCGCGCGAGCGCCTGCGCGCGGGCGCGTTCCGGATCCATCTTCGCCGTGCCGGACAGGGGTTTCCGCTTCAACGCCGGGGATTCGCGCCGCGCCAGCGGTGGGCGCAGCGGCCCGATGTCCGGGTCCGGCAGCAGCGTGACCTGCCGGGTCGCCGGGTCCTGCACGCGCGCCTCGGGTTGTTCGCGGGCGGTCCCGTCGTAGGCGAAGGTCAGTTGGTCCACAGTGGAATGCGCATCCATGTTGACGGTGAGCGCGTGCTGCCGCTGCCCCAGCCGCTGCTCCGGGCCCCAGTAGGCGGTGGAGCGGCCCGGGCGCGGTCCGGGATCGAGGTAGAAGGTGTACCCGTTGGCGCGGGCCAAGTCGTTGACGTACTGCAGATCGGTGCTCGACTGGTAGTCGACGCGCAGTTCCTCCCGCGGCGGCTGGTGCACCTGCTCGCGGATGATGCGGCTGTCGATGCCGTAGTCGGCGTACTTGCCCAGGATCCGCTCCACCCGCTGCGAGGGCGCCAGGTTCGGATACCGGTCGGTGCGCTCTTCGAGGTCCAGCAGCAAGGTGAGGTCTTCGCCGGTGACGGTGAGCGTGGACTGCCCCGGCTGGTTGCTGGCGCCGACCTCGTTGCGCACGATCAGCCCGTCGAGGATGACGCTCGGCGTCCCCTTGATGGCGAGCGCCAGGACCACCCGCGTCTTCGGGTCGAAGAAGCCCTCCGGCAGCAGGCGGTCGACGATCCGGCCCTTCTTGGTGAGGTCGAACGCCAGCTGGAAACCGCTGCGCTCGCCCGCGGTGCTGGTGATCTGCGCGGACAGCAGTGCTTGCGCCACCTCGCCCGGCACGGGCCTGGTGAGCTTCGGGCCCATGTGCAGGCTCAGGTGCACCGGGCCGGAACCGATCGGGACCTCAGACATCGAAGCTCCCCGGGCTCGGCACGTCGATCGCCCGGCCCGGCTCCGCGGTCAGCTCCGCCGGATCGAGCACCGGGTTCGCGTCCGCGATCCGCCACCACTGGCCCGGATCGCCGAAGTACCGCTGCCCCAGGTGATCCGGGCGCTCGCCGGCGTTCACCACGTGCTCGTCCGCGTGCTCCGGGAGCTTCGGCAGCAGCCGGCGCTTCGCGTACCGCACCTCGGTGCCGTCGGCCGTGCGGTGCACCCCGATCTCCACGTCGTGGTACCGGCTCGTGCGCGGATACGGGTGCGCGCCCGGGATGTCGTCCAGCGCGGTCTCGTACGGTTCGATCACGGCCTACCTCCCCGCCCCTGCCCCGTTCAGGCCCAAGGAACCCAGCGAACCCAGCGTTCCGATGCCCGCGAGTCGTTCCTTCTGCGCCAGGTGCGCCAGGTACAGCTCCGCGCCCCGATGCCCCGGCGGCAGGTCGCTCACCGTCAGCAGCTTCAAGCCGAGGCTCAAGCTCGCCCGGATCGGATTCAGGTTCACGTCGAACGCGGACTCGTTGATGGACATCTCGGTCAGCCGCACCGGGATCACCCGCTTGCCGCCCCAGGTGAACAGGGTCAACGGCATCTCGATCGGGCTGATCTCGATCGTCCCGTTCTTCGCGAGCCGCGTCGCTTCGCGGAGCTGAGCAGTCGTCGGCTGCACCAGCATCTCCAGCGCCGCCAGCTGTGGGTGAATGCCCTCCGGTGCCGCGATCTCCAGCTGATCCGTCGCGTCGATCTCCGCCGTGAACTTCCACGACTCCTCCGCCGGGCCTTTCAGCCGCAGCGCCTCGTTCTTGTCGCCCGATCCGCTGCCACCACCGCCGGAATCACCCTCGCCTCCCGCGGACTGCGGCGACACCGAGCGTTCGAGCGTGTCCGGGTTGAACTGCAACACGATCACCCGCTGCGGGGTGCCGCGCTCGGGGTCGACGAGCACGATGCCGGACCGGATCGGCTTGGGGATGTCGACGTAGCGGGTCATACCAGTCCAATCAACTCGCGGTCACCGGTCACGATCTTCACGGAGGTAATAACCCGGGCTGCTGGAGAACCGAATCCCCTCAGACACGAGGACATCGATCACCACTCCACTCCAGATCAAGGTCGGAGGACTGGGCAACGTCGCACCCCCGTGCCGATACCCGGATACCCAAGCGATTCCACCAGCAGCGATCGCACGGGCGTTCGCATCGGTGAAGTACTCGCGACCATCATGCGAGACAACCCACAGCCCGCCACGTCGCGGCCATTTCTTGAAAAGCGACTTTATCTCGATCGGATCAGGAAGATGAGGCGCACTCGAAACACTTGAGAACCCCGCGCGATCGCTCGGCGACCATTGAACGCCAGGAGCCAGCGGCGCGACCAAATCCACCAGCTCCCGATTAGCTATGACGTCACCACTCTCGGCATAAGTCAGCTTCGGCCCAGCGGGAAGCTCATCCACCTGCCACTCAGGAACAAGGCACAAGTAAGCAGCTTGCTCCCCCCGGGGAACTCCCTGTTCCAGCCGAGGCGACGTCACCCGCAACTCGTACCCCCTTCCGATCAATTCATCGACCACCTCGTCGAACGACTCGTCCGGAATACGCCACTCCTCCGGATCAGAAGCTATTTCCACAGCTCCTCGAGCCGACAACTCCGACCTCACGACGGAGCCCGCACCGTCGAACAACACAACGTCACCCAATAGACTCCCCTCCCAAGGCCGCCACTACGGAAGTTTCAGGAAAATTCCGCGCCCCTTGCTCACACTCTGCATCCCGAGCGGATTCCGCCCGAGCACCTCCTCCATGCAGCGCACACCCCACTCCATCTTTTCCGAATACCCAGCACCTCGGAGGTACTGGTACACCGGCTTCCCGTTCGTAGAAGGCAGACCGTGCTTGGACGTCGTCGACGGGTTCGCGGCAGGCTGACTGTGATCCATCCAAGTATTGAAGTCCTGATTAGCAGTGGCCGAAGTGAGCACCAAGTTCTTCGTATGGTTGGGGCCGTTCTGCCGCTGCTCGACGATATGGTGCCACTGCGGCTTCACCGGGTTTCCTGATTTCGAAGTGCTCGCGGGCGTGTCCGGATTGGTGAACCTCGCAGTCATCCGATAGTTCAGAACCTGCCGAGCCTGGTTGTACTCACTCCACAGGTCCCGCTGCCGAATGGCCTCGAAGTCCGGACCGAGCGCGTACCACCTCTTATCGAAGTCGACCCGCTCCCAACGTTCCTTGACCTCCCGCACCGGAACCCTGAACTCGCCCTTCCCCGAAGGTCCGTGACCGTAGAAGTCGAACTGGACCTGGCGTCCATCCTTGCGCCGAACCTGCATGATCTTTCCGGTGTACCACTGCCCCTTCTTCGCACGGCCGGTCCAACCGTCCTGAACCACATCCTCCCCTTTCGGTTCTCCGGGAGGAACGCTGTAGGCATCGGGCTCAGAATGCGGCTCGGTGTACTCACCCCGCAAAACCGGCCGGGACGGGTTCAGCGTGGCGACCACGATGAAAGGATCACCGCCGACCGGACCCAACCCGGTCAATCGGTAGTGCGCCTTCAGCGCACCGAGCAGATCGAGGAACCGAGGACGCTGGATACCGTCCTTCATCTTCGCGTACAGCTTGGGGCGTAAGCGTGCCACGATCTTGTCCAGCTGATCATCCTTGGACTTCTTGGACTCCTCGTCCTTCTTCCGATCGTTCTTCTTGCTCTGCTTGTTCTCGTTCCGATCGCGTTCGCGCCTGCGATCCCTGGAGGGATCGCGGTCCCGGTCCTTCGGACGTCTCCGGTCGTCGTCGTCCTTGCGCTTGCGCTTGTTCGATCCGCTGTCCGCCTTGTCCCGGTTGTTCTTGCGATCCCGGTCCCGCTTCTCGTCGCGGTCCTTCTTCCGCTCCCGCTCCTGGCTGCGCCGATCGTCCCTGCGTCCGGGGACGTCGTCGTCCTTCTTCGGGCGGTCCGAGTCCTCGTCCTTCTTGCGGTTCGGGTCCGCTTCGTCCTTCTGCTTGCGCTGCGCGTCGTCGTCCTTGCGCTTGCGGTCCTGTTCGTCGTCGTCCCGCTTGCGGTCCCGCTCGTCGTCCTGCTGCTTCTTCTTAGCCGGGGATTCGCGGTCGTCGTCGCGGCGTTTGCCGTCGCGGCGCTCGTCATCACGACGGTCCGGGTCCCGGCGTCGCTGCCCGTCCTCGTCCTTCCGGCGGTGCGGGTCCGAATGCCGCCCGTCGGGCTTGTCCTCCTTCTTCGCGTCCTTGTGGTCGTCCTTGCGAGGCTTGTCGTCCTTCGCCGGGTGCTTCTTGGAGTCGTCGCCCGGCTTCTTCGGCGCGTCGGCCTTGTCGCCGGTCTTGCCCTGGTCAGCCTTCTTGTCGCTGCGAACGCCGGTCTTACCCCCCTGACCACTGGGTTTGCCGCCACCGGGACGGCCTGGTTTCGGGGCCGGGGTGTCTGTTCCGTCATCCGAAGGTCCCTTGTCTCCGGGGGCCTTGTCGCCGGCGCCGGGTTGCTGCTGCTTGTCGGAGCCGTTGCCGCCGCGGTCCTCGGGCGGAGCTGCGCCGCCTTCCTTGCCGCCCTTGTCCTTCTTGCCGAGGGAGGCCGCCAGGGTCTTGAAGCGGTCGCCGACTTTGCTGACGTACTTGCCGATGCCGTCGAGGAGGAACTGGTAGGCGAGTTCCAGGAGCGCGACGACGCCCGCCGCCACCGCCTTGGCGAACAGGACTCCGTTGCCGCCCTTGCCGACGGACTTGAGCCAGTCGAGGACAGCGCCGAACGCTCGGAGGATCTCGCCCAATGCGCCGATCGCGGTCTGCAAGGCGTCGATGACGGCGGCGACCCAGCCGGCGCCGGGGATGAGCTTCGCGATCACCTTGGTGATGACGATCTCGCCGATGATGAACGGCAGCTGCGGGACTACGGCGTCCCAGGTCTCCTTGACGATCTCCTGGAGGCTGATGCCGCCCTTCTTCAACCGCTCGAAGATGGCCTTCGGCAGGCCGATGATCTCCTCGATCTTCTGGTTGAACCAGTCCTTGACGGCGCTCTTGACCTCGCGGAAGAAGTGGTTCTTCGCGCCGTCCTCCGCGGAGCTCTTCGCTCCGGAGAGCCAGCCGCCGGGGTCGGCGAGGAAATCGACGGCGACCATCATGAACTCGCCGAAGCCCGCCAGGAGCTTCGAGGCGAAGTCCAGCACCGACTTGATGGCGTCCTTCACCGCCTGCACGACGTCGGCGAGCGCCTTCTTCAGCACGTTGAGGATGTCGCTGAGCAGCTTCGAGATCGCTTCGAGCAGGTCGGTGATGAGCTGCTTGAGCTTCGCGGCGAGCTCGGTGACGAAGGCGATGGCGGCGGCCACCAGGTCTTCGATGAACTGCCGGATGCGCCGGGCCAGCTCGATGACCGCCTTCACCAGCGCGACGGCCAGTTCGATCAGCGCCTCGATCAGGTCCTCGACCAGCCCCACGATCTTGTCGCGGATGGTCTTGATGAGGTTCTCGACGTCGCGCTTGAAGTTCTCGATGAAGTCGACGATGGCGTCGCGCGCGGCCTGCAGGATCGCCACGATCTTGTCGCGGAGTTCGATGAAGAACCTCTTGATCTCGTCGAAGGCCTTCTCCACCCAGTTCTTCGACTCCCGCGAGGTGTCGTCCCGCTTCGTCTTCGCCTCGGTCTTCGCGGTCTCCCGCTTGTTCTTGATGCCCTCGTCGTCGTCCTTCTTGCGCTCCTCGACCTTCTTGTCGGTGTCCTGCTCCTCCTTCTCCACGTCCTTGCGGGCCTGCTCGCGCTTCTCCGTCTTGCCGGTGCCGAGCTTGTCGAGCTCGGCATCCTGGTCCGCGCGCCACTTCTCCCGCTCGCCGGAGACGTCGTCGAACGTCGATTCGCGCTTGCCGGTCTGCTGGTCGGTGTTGCGCTTCACCTCCGCGTCGACCTCGCGGTCGTGCTTCTGCCGGGAAGTGCGGGTGTCGCGGTCCTTCTGCTGCTTGCCGTCGGACAGGCCCTGCTCGCCCTTGCCGAACGCGGACTTGAACTCCTTGCCGCGCTCGTGCTCGGCGACCTCCGAGGCCGCTTCCGGTGGTACGGCACCGGTTCCGGCGTCGACCTTGCCGCCGCCCTTCCCGCCCTCGCGGCCGGGGACCTCGCCCTTCAGCTGCTCCTTCGGCGCGTCCGGGTAGACCTGGTCCTCGCCCATGCCGCGGCTCGCGTCGTCCCGGGCGGTGTCGGCGGTCTGCTCGCCCTTCGTGGTGACCGCGTCGTCCTGCTCGCGGGACTTGTCCCCGGCGTCGCCCTGCATCTCCACCCCGGGGGCGGTGCCGGCCTTCGCCTGCT
Source organism: Saccharopolyspora sp. 6M (assembly GCF_020176775.1). Classification (NCBI taxonomy): domain Bacteria; kingdom Bacillati; phylum Actinomycetota; class Actinomycetes; order Pseudonocardiales; family Pseudonocardiaceae; genus Saccharopolyspora; species Saccharopolyspora sp. 6M. The sequence goes on along the minus strand of NZ_JAIUJZ010000010.1, from coordinate 109,831 downwards.
CCATCGCCTCGTCCTCAGTGGGCATCCCGGCGAACTGGGCGGCCAGATCCTCCGGGGAGACGTCGAAACCGACCTTCTCGCCGAGCCAGCCGATGACGTAGCCAGCGCCCATCAGGAACGTGTCCCAGCCGTCCGGCTCCTCCACCTCCTCGGCGGGGATCGGGCCCTCCGGCTTCTTCTCGCCCTTGACCTCCGCGTCCTTGCTCTCGGGGGCGTCGGACTTCGCCGCCTCGTCCTGGGAATACTCGGCGGGGGCATCGGTGTCCGGGGCACCGCTCGCGGTCTGCGGAGCACCGGACGGGCGCTGCATCGACGGCGGATCGGCCGCCAGCTGCTGGTGCTCGTCGCCGACCGTGCGGTCCACGGCGCCGTCCACCCCGCCCATCGCCTGCAACGCCACGTGCGGTTTCAGACCGGACGCCGTGCGCAGGCCCGCTTCCGGGGACACCTGGGAGAGGTTCGGGGCGGCCTGCGCCTGCTTCTTCGCCTTCGCCCCACCGCCCTTGCCCGCCTTCCCGCCGCCGCCGGAGCGCGGGGCGGTCGGAGCGGGTCCGGCCTTCGGCGCGGCGGGCGCCGGCTTGGCCTGTTCGGGTTTCGGGGCCGCCTGCTCGGTCTTCTGGGCGGGCGCGGAGGTCGGTTTGGCCGCTCTGGTCGTCGGTTCCGATGTCGGTTTCGGGGCCTCGCCGGTCGCCGCCGGAGCGGGGGTGGAGCTCTGCTTCGCGGGTGCGGGCTGCTCCTGCTGGGGCTGATCGGTACCGGTGCTGGACTCGTTCGTCGGCTCGGTGCCGCCGGTGGTGTGCGAATCCCGCGCTGTGGAAGGTGATTCCGCGTCGTCGGTGCTCTTCGCGCCCGCTGCGCCGCCGGAATCCTCGCCGCCGGCTTCGGACTTCTCGGACTCGGTGCCCCCGCCCTGCGCGTCCTGGTCCGGTTTCCCGCCCTTGCCCGGCTGCTCGCCGCCCTTCTCGGTCCCGCCCGCCGAATCCTTGCCGCCCGAATCCTTGCCGCCCTTGCCCGCCCCGTCCCGCTCCTCCTTCGCCGCGGATTCCTTGACGGCGCCGCCGGGTTCGTCCTTCGCGCCCTCGGTCTTGCCCGGGGCCTCCTGGGCGAGGCGTTGCGCCTCGGCGGGACCTGCTTCGGGATCCGCGCCCGCCTTCGGGTCGGTGGGCTTCGCCGCCGCGCCGGGTTGCTTCTCGGCGGCCTTGTCCGCGGCGAGGGTCGCCAGGTCCGCCGCTCCCGGCGTGCCCTCGGTGGTGATCGACGGGTCCGGTTCGGCCTGCTCCTCCGGTTCCGCCTCCACCGGCTCGGCTTCGGCCGCCTCGTCCTCGGCGTCCTCCGCGTCGCGTTCCGCCTGGACCTGCTCGGCCTTCGTCGGCGGTGGCGCGGGGAAGGACGGCATCGGCGGCGGTGCGGCGCCCGGTTCCAGCTTGTCCGCGGTCGGCACGCCGGAGACGTCCAGGTCCTGCTCGGGCAAGAAGTCCTCGGGGGCGAACTTCACGTCCCAGGCGCTCTTCTCCTCGCCGCCGACCTCGACCTCCGAGTCGCCGCCGTGCGCCTCCGAGTCCGGTTCCTCCTCCGGGCCGAGCACGTCCTGGTTGCGGGCGCCGTCCAGGGAATCGACGGCGCCGGCGAGCTGGGTGTCCTTGCCCGCCTGCTCCGGGGAGGGGTCGACGTCCTGCTGCCGGTCCTTCGGCTTCGCCACGAGCGGATCGATGGCGTCTGGGCGGTTCTGCGCCGCCGAGTCCTGCTCGGCGCTCTCCTCCTCGCCCGCCTCCTTCTCGTCCTGCTCGGCCTGCTCGTCCTCGCCCTTGTCCTCGGAGTCCTTCTCGTCAGCGGCTTTCTCGTCAGCGCCCTTCTCGTCAGCGGCCTGCTCGCCTTCCGGCTGCTGCTCGGCGTCCTGCTCCCCGCCCTGCTCCTCGGATTCCCCGGAGTCCGCGGCGGATTCCTCCGAGTCCTGCTCGGAAGCGGGCTCCGCCGACTCCTGTTCCCCCACCGCCGCGTCCTGCTCCGGTGCCGCGGCCTCCGGCCCCGCGTTCTCCGGCGTCCCGCCGTCCGCGCCGCCAGGGACCTCCTGCTCCTTCTCCGGTCCGGTGGCTTCGGGCGGCTGCTGCTCGGATTCGCGCCGCTGGTCGGATTCCTGCTGCTGCTCCTCGCGTTCGGCGAGCACCTCGGCGTGCGCGTCCGGTTCGACCGCCGGGGTCGCCATCGCGCCGGGTTCCAGGGCCGGGTCCGCCTCCACCTCGTCCAGGAGGTCCAGGACGCGTTCGTGCTCGGAGCTGAGCAGCCGCGACTCCAACCGGTCCAGCACGACGTCGAGGACGTCCTCGGGCAGCCGCGCGAGCCGCTTCCGAGTGCGCTTGGACCGGTCCTCCGGATCACCGCGCAGCGAGCGCTGGATGCCGTTGGCGAGCCGGTCGATCATCGTCGCCGGGTCCAGTTCCTCGGCGCGGCGGCGGTCGGCGTCGACCGTCGCGTAGCGCAACCAGCCGGGCGTGGCCTGACCGGAGCGCACCGCCGCCGGGTCCGAAGTGGACTCGGCTTCGCGCTCGATCGCCTGCTGCGGCAGGCTCACCGCGCCCAGCTCGCGGCCCGCGCGCAGGGCACCGAGCCCGTGCGGGTTCTGCACGGTGTGCAGGAGTTCGTGCGCGAGCAGCCGGGTGCCCTCGGCCGTGCCGGGCCGGAACTTCGCGGGCGCGAAAAGCACGTCCTGGCCCACCGCCACCGCGTCCGCGCCGAGGTCCTGCGCGAGCTCGCCGGAGTCGCGGTCGGTGTGCAGGCGGACGCGGCTGAAGTCGTGGCCGAGCGATTCCTCCAACTCGCGCCGGGTGCTCTCGTCGAGGGGCTGGCCGGCGCCGCTGACGACCGCCTTCGGCTCCGGGGCCCGGTCCGCGGTGCGGTTCTTCCGCTTGCGGCGCCGGGAATCCTGCGCGGAACGCGATTCCCGGGCGGGGACGGGTGCGCTCATCCGGATCGCCCCCTGCCGCTGAGACCCGCGTGCACCGACCGCGCCAGCGCCTCGCCCAACCGGGTCGGGGACGTGGTCGCGGGCAGCGGCGGCAGGTCCGCGATGCCGTCCACCTGCCGCGGCCCCCACGCGGCGAGCGGCACCCCTCGCTGCTCCACCAGGCGGGTCAGCTCCGCCTGGAACGCGACCGCGACCCGGTCCGGGTCGACGCCGTCGAACCCGTCCAGCACCAGCTCGCCGATGTGCACGTTCACACCCATCCCCGCACCTCCGAGGGCGTCAGGGACCGCTCCAGCTTGCGGTACTCGGTGTGCGCGGCGGCGAGCATGTGCCGCATCTGCACGGGTTCGCCGTCCTCGGCGGCGAGGAACGCGCCGGACAGCGCGATGTTGCGGATCGAACCGCCCGCCACCGTCAACTGCGCCAGCAGCTCCGGGTCGAGGTCCTTCACCGGCGCCTGCTCCGGCACCACGCGCCGCCAGATCTCGGCGCGCTCCGCCTCGCCGGGGAACGGGAAGTCCACCACGAAGCGGATCCGGCGCAGGAACGCCGAGTCCAGCGCCTTCTTCATGTTCGTGGTGAGGATCGCCAGGCCCCGGTACGCCTCCATCCGCATCAGCAGGTAGCTGACCTCCAGGTTGGCGTAGCGGTCGTGGCTGTCCTTGACCTCGCTGCGCTTGCCGAACAGCGCGTCCGCCTCGTCGAACAGCAGCAGCGCCCCGCCGCGCTCGGCCGCGTCGAAGACCTTGCGCAGGTTCTTCTCCGTCTCGCCGATGTACTTGCTGACCACCTGCGACAGGTCGATCACGAACAGGTCCAGGCCCAGCTCGCGGGCCATCACCTCGGCGGTGAGCGTCTTGCCGGTGCCGGAACCGCCCGCGAACAGCGCCGTCACGCCCAGGCCGCGGCGCAGCGTCGCGGAGAAGCCCCAGTCGTGGTGCACGGTGGCGCGCTGCCGCACGTGCGCGACGACCTCGCGCAACACCCGCAGCTGCCGCTCCGGCAGCACCAGGTCTCCCCAGCCCGCGGCCGGTTCGATGCGCCTGCCCAGCTCGTCCAGCCCCATCCGGGCCTGCTCCAGCCCGGCCCGCCACGCCGCCTGCGCCAGGTCGCCGTCCGCGGTGCCGCGCACGGTCGCGGCGGCGGAGACCACCACGTGCGGCGGCAGCGCGAACTGGGCGACCAGGTTCCCCACCTCGGCGTCGGCGCGCCCGCCGAACGCGCCGCGCCACAGCTCGAACTGCTCGGCGTCGTCCAGCGCGGGCACCGTGATCCGCGCACCGCGGGCGCGGGAGCTCGGGCGCGGTTCCGCACTGCCGATCACCAGCGGTACCGTTGCCGATTCCACGAACGCCTCGGCCGCCGCGAGCTGCTCGCGGTTCGGCTCGTCCACCTCCAGCAGCAGTGCGGCGGGCAGCAACACCGCCTCCCGCTGCCACAACCGCGCCAGCAGGTCCCGCTCCGCCGGATCGTCCGGCACGTCCTCCGCGGACAGCGCGTACAGGCCCAGGTCGCAGGCGTCCGCGGCGGCGGCCGCCAGGTCCGCGCGGGTGCGCGCGTCCCCGCCGACCAGCTCCACGCGCAACGCGGTCTCCGCGTCGCCGTCCGCCCAGCTCGACGCGATCCGCTCCGCGGCGTCCCGGTAGGAGGCGGGCAGCCGCCCCGGCTCCGGGACGCGGCGCAGCAGGCCGTGCAGCCGCGCGTCCAGGTACGGGGAGCCGAGCAGGAAGTGCAGCACCCGCTCGTCGATCCGCAACCGGCCGGTGGTCAACCCCGCCTGCTCGTCCAGCTCCACCAGCCGCCAGCGGCGCAGCGGCGACACCGGCGTCAGCGCGCTCCAGTGCGGCTCGCTCAACGCGGCCAGCGCGAGGGAGAACGTGGGGTGCGCGCGGGCCGAACCGCTCGCCGCCGCGCACCGGCCCGCCGTGCCCGCGTCCAGCTCCATCGCCGCGCACAGCAGCAGCACCTCGCGTTCGAAGGTGCTCAGGCCGAAGCAGCCGGCCAGCGCCTCCAGCTCGGGCACCGGCGGGATGGCGTGCTCGGCGGTCTCGCCACCGGCGTGCGCTTCGAGCGCGGCCAGCACCGCGCGCACCGCGGCCGCCAGCGCCGAGTCCGCGCCGTCGCGTTCCTCGGTCATCCCGCGCCCCCTCTCCGCTCGTCGTGCACCGGATCAGCTCTGCTCATCACGATCGCCGTCCGAAGTGGCCTGTTCGCTGGATCCCGGCTCGGCGGAGGGAGGAGTGCGGGTTCCGCGCGTCGTACTCGTGCGGCCGCGCTTCGCTCCGGTGGTGCCGCCGGTGCTCTTCGCTCCGGTGGTGCCGCTCGTTCGCTTGGTCGCGGTGGTGCCGCCCGTGCGCTTCGCGGTACCGGGCCGCTTCGACGTGGTGGTGCGCCGATTCGGCTTCGCAGCACCGGGTTCCGACGCCTGCTCGGTCCCGGCAGCTCGATCGGACTCGGATGCTCGATCGGTCCCGGCTGCGCGCCCGGTCCCGGCTGCCCGATCGGTCCCGGACGCCCGCTCCGGACCGGTCGCCTCCGGCGGCTCGGCCGGCTCCTCGCCGCCGGGAGATTCCGCCGCGCCACCACGGGGATCCGCAGGCCCGAACGGCCGCGCCGTCGGCACGACCTGCCGCACCGGCTTCGGCGGCACCGGCTCCTCGCGGCCCTCGATCAGCACCAGCGAACCCTGGTAGGTCGTGGACAGCGCGTACGGCGTCTGGTGCAGCATCCCCCACAACTTCGAGGTCTCGTCGGTGTCCATCTGGATCGGCGAGAACCGCACCCGCTGCGGCGACTCCGCCAGGTCGCTGCCCGCCAAGTACGGCCGCGAAGCCGCCTCCACCAGCAGTTCGCGGGGCAGCACCGGGATCTCCTGCAGGGTCCGCACCACGCAGCCGATCAACCGCTGCCCCACCAGCTCGGTCTCCTCGCCGTAGGCGCTGATCAGGTAGTGCAGGTCCAGCGCCGCGGTGGGCCGGGCCAGCAGCCCGCCACCGGAGGCGCGGCTGGGCAGCTCGGTGTTGCGCATCGACGGGTTCGGCGCCACCTGGTAGAGGAACACGGTGATCGTCGGCTCGGTCGGCGGTTCGGCCGGCGGCTTGCGGGTCTCCACCGAGACCGCGAAGTCGATCTCGGGTCGCAGGTTGCTCTCGATCAGCAGCGCGAGGGCCTGCGTGACCGTGGCGATGGCCAGTGCGTTGCTCATGAACCCGCCCGCTCGTCGAGGTAGTCGGCCAGGTTCACCGCGGGCGCGCGGCGGCCCGCGCGCTGCCGTTCCGGTGGGCGCGGCGGTGCGGCGGCGCTGACCTGGAGGCGCCCGATCTCCACCCGCACGGCCGGTTCCGCGGGTGCGGGCGTCCGGCGGCGGGCCGCGGGCGCTGTGCGCGGTGCGGCAGCGGCGGCGGCGATCCGGGTGCGCGGGGAGTCGGCCGGGGCCGGGGCGGCGGCCACCGGACGCAGCGTGCCGCCGCGCTCCCGCACCGGTTCGGGCTCGCCCGGCACGTTCTCCCGGGTCGGGCGCGGCGGTTCGGGCGCCGGGGTGACGTGCGCCGGCGGCACCAGCCTCGCCACCGGTTCGGCCTCGTCCCGCTGCGGTGCGGCTTCCGGCCGCGGTGACGGCTCGGTGGCCTGGGATTCGTTGCGTACCAAGGTGATCCGGTCGGTGCGGTGCACCTCCCGCTCCACCCGCCGCACCTCGCGCTCCCGCAGCACCGGAGCCGGAACCCGGGCTGCTACGGGAGATTCGGCCTCCGGCGCCGGGTCCGGCAGCGAGTCCACCCGCTCGAACGGCCCCGGCAGCCGAGGGCGCAGCCGCACCGCCGCCGGATCGTGCCGGGCGGCCAGCCGGTCGAAGAAATCAGGCATCAGCGCACAACTCCAGGTAGTAACGCCGCCGAAGCGGACTGAGCGCCAGGATCTGCGGTTCGCTCCACCCGTAGGCGGCGGCGAGCAGGTGCACGTCCAGCAGCACGTCCCGGGACCACGAATCCAGTTCCGACCACAGGAATTCGGCCACGTCCAGCACCGTCGGCGTACCGCCGCCGCAGTGCGGGCAGTGCACGGTCACCGCCAGGTCCGCCGCCGGATCTGCCTGCTCGGCGAGCTCCGCCATCCGCCGCCGCACCCGCTCCGGCAGGCGTTCCGGTTCGACCGGTTCGCCGTCGCGTTCGGCGGCGAGCGTGCAGCGGGCCAGCAGCCGAGCGCCGCGCTGCTCGGCCGGGGCCGCGGCCACGGCGTCCAGATCCGCGGCCGTCGGCAACCGGAACTCGACCGCGATCCCGTCGTCGACGACCCGCAGCGGATCACCGGTGGGCCGCGGGTGGTCGGTGAGGCCGCGCGCGTCCAGGTCGAACTCGACGACCTCGCCGCACGCGGCGCACTCCAGCAGCACCTGCATCCGCTCGCCGAACAGCGCCCGGCGCAGCACCAGCAGGTCCGCCAACCGCGCCCCGAGCGGTTCCGCGTCGAGCTGCGCCACCGACGCCTCCGGCCGCGCCGCGCGGTGCAGCACTTCCGCCCGCCCGGCCGCGCGCTGCGCCAACCCCGCTTCCCAGGCGGCCAGCAGCTCCGCCGGTCCCGTCACCACCACCCGGTACCCCTCCCGCCGAACCGTCGTCCGCCGTGCGGCTAGGCGGGATTGGTGAACGCCGGTTCCGTCGGCTCCGGGACCTCGTAGTCCCGTTCCCAGCCCTCGCACTCCAGCTTCAGGCTCTGGATCGCCACCGCGTTCGCGTTCGCGTCCAGCTCGCCCAGCACCTGGTACTCGCTGGGCCAGGTGCGGTACAGCTTGTGCGAGACGGCGACCTGCCCGGCCTCGTTGAGCAGCTGGATGACGATGTCCTTGCGGAAGTCCGCGAGCGACACCTCCGACCCGAGCCCGGCGCCGACCTGCCAGACCTTGTTGGCCCACCGGTCGAACTCCGGGTCGTGGGTGACCCCGCGTTCCAAGGTGATGCCCTCGAACTCGGACCGCCCGGGCGCCTTGCGCGGTGAGCTCGGGTCGCCGCCGTGGCGGTGCTTGACCACCTCGGTGGTGCGCTTCAGCGGGCTGATCTTGCTGACGCCCGCCACGGTGCGCCCGTCCCAGAGGACGAGGAACTTGAAGTTCTTGTACGGGTCGAAGCGGTGGGCGTTGATCTGGAACTCGGCCATGCTCACTCCTCCGGTTCGCTACGCCTGCGGGAGGCCGGCGAACTGCTGGATGGTCACGATCACGAACTCGGCGGGCTTCGTCGGGGCGATGCCGACGACGACGTTGACGACTCCGCGGTCGACGTCCTCCTGCGTGGTGGTGTCGGCGTCGCACTTGACGAAGTACGCCTCGCGGGGCGTACCGCCCTGGAACGCGCCCTGCCGGAACAGGGTGTGCAGGTAGGCGGAGGTGTTGAGCCGGATCTGCTGCCACAGCTGCTCGGTGTTCGGTTCGAACACCGCCCACTGCAAGCCGCGGCGCAGGCTCTCCTCCACGTGCAGCGCCAGCCGCCGCACCGGCAGGTACTTCCACTCCGAGTCGGCCGCGTCCGAACCCGCGAGGGTCCGCGCGCCCCACACGACCGCGCCCACCACGGGGAAGCTGCGCAGGCAGTTCACCCCGAGCGGGTTGAGCAGGCCGCTCTCCCGGTCGGTGAGCCGCACCGACGGCGATCGCACCCCGAGCAGCTTGGCCTCGGTCCCCGCGGGCGCCTTCCACACGCCGCGCTCGGCGTCGGTGCGGGCGATGACCCCGGCGACCGCCCCGCACGGCGGGAAGGACCGCAGCCGCCCGGACAGCGGGTCGACCAGTTGCAGGTGCGGGAAGAACAGACCGGCGTGGTCGCTGCGCACCGGGTCGAACGCGGCGATCCCGGCGCGCACCGCATCCACCCCGGACCACGCCGCCGGCGCGTCCACCAGCAGGAAGATCCGACGCTCGCGGCAGATCCGGTCGGCGGCGGTGAGCACCGCCAGCACGTCCTCAGTGGACTCGTACCCGGCGAGTTCGGGCAGTGCCAGCAGGTTCACATCGTCCACGTCGCGCAGCGCCTGCAACCCGGTCTTGCGCGCCTCGCTGCCGATGAGGTCGCGCGGTCCGGGCGGGTCGCCGTCCTCCCCGCACTCCAGCGGGAACACCGGCGGGCGCACCGTCTCGTCGAGCCCGAGGTCCCCGGCGCACTCGCCGCGGAACCGGACCTCGTCGGCCGGGTCGGTGGAACCGGCGACGGTCTGCAGCCGGTCGCCGAACGCGGTGACGGTCGCCCCGGCGAACGCGCGCCTGCCCGGCGCGTCCGGCAGCGAGCGCAGCTTGCGCTCCAGCAGCAGCGCCAGTTCGGCGACGGTGCACGGCGCCTCGCCGTCCACGTCCTCCTCGTAGAGGGTGAAGTCCCGCTCCACGTCGCCGATCTTCGCGGTGAGCTCCACGTTCAGGTCGGGCAGCTCGCCGTCGAACGGGCGGGAGACGGTGCCGCTCGCGGCGGGCAGCCCCGAATCCAGCACTTCGACGCGGATCAGCGCCGAGGACGAGTTCACCGCGGTCTCCGCGTACCGGCCGTGCCCGGGATCCAGCGACAGGCCGCCGAAGGATTCGCGGGCGCCGACCCGCGCGTCGGCGACGTGCAGGTTGAACGTCTCCTCCGGGTGGTTCGTGTCGTGGTCGACGGTGACGTGCAGGCCGTTGCCCCACGCACCCGGTTCCTTCGCGTGCACCGCGAGCACCGGGCAGTCCTTGCGCCGGTCACCGGCGTGCAGCACCACCGAGGCGGCCTTGCCGCTGCCTCGGGCGGCGACGCGCACGACGACCGCGATCGTGCCGCCGCCGGCGAAGAACTGGTGCACCGCGTAACCGAGCGCGCCGCGTGAGGTGAGCCCGCCGAAGCGGCGCTCGAACTCGGCGAAGCTGGTCACCCGGACCGGCTCGTTCAGCGGCCCGCGGCGGGTGTGCCCGACGAACGCGGTCACCGAGGTGGTGACGGTGGAGATGGTGCGCGCGCTGCTCGGGATCTCCTCGACGTGGACACCTGGATAGGACGTGTTCGTCGGCATGCCCCTCCCATTCCTCCACGCGCCGGAAAGCGCGCGGGGTCAGGGGGAAAGGCAGTGGAACGTGGGGCGCGAAAAGCGCTCGACCCGGAAATGCCGGGTCGCGAGATGAGACCATTCCCCCAATGGCTGTTCGGAGCAGTGGAGCTCCGATCGTTCGCGCGTCGAGCAGGGCCGGGACCCCTTCCCGGCTGGCGACCTGCTGGAACCGGTGCGCGAGCCCAGTTTCTTGAGATCGCACTCGGAGGTCAAGCGGTTTTCACGAATGGCCCAGCAACCCGAAGATCAGCGATTCGAAGAATCAGCCGGGGTGCGCCGAACGGCGCAATCGAATGTGTTGGTTCGAGTGAATCGGGAAATGCTCACCGGGGCTCGGCGATCGAGGGCACCCGTTCCGCGATCGGCGGCGGACCGGGCGGGGTCCCGTCGCCGAAGGGGCGGCCACCGAGCTCTTCGCGGCCGTGCGGGCTCAGCCAGCCCGACGGGTCCGGCCCCTTCGGCACGATCCCGGTCGGGTTGATCTCGGTGTGCACCCCGTAGTAGTGCTGCTTGATCTGCTCGAAGTCGATGGTGTCGCCGAATCCCGGCGTCTGGAACAGGTCGCGCGCGTAGGACCACAGCACCGGCATGTCGGTGAGCGTGGACCGGTTGCACTTGAAGTGCCCGTGGTAGGCGGCGTCGAAGCGCACCAGCGTCACCCAGAACCGCACGTCGGCCTCGGTGATCGTGTCGCCGACGAGGTAGCGCTGCCCGGCGAGCCGCTCGGACAGCGCGTCCAGCCGGGCGAACAGCGCGTCGTAGGCCTGCTCGTACGGCCCTTGGGCCTTCGCGAACCCGCACTTGTAGACGCCGTTGTTGACGTCGTGGAACAGCTGACCGGAGATCTCAGCGATCTCGTCGCGGTGCGCGGCGGGGAACAGGTCGGGCGCACCGGGCCGGTGGTGCGCGGTCCACTGCGTGGCGAGGTCGAATTCGAGGTCCTGGTAGGCGTTGGTGACGACCTTCCCGGTGGGGATCTCGACGACCGCGGGCACGGTCACGCCCTTGTCGTAGCCCGGGATCGCCCGCTCGTAGGCCTCGCGCAGCCATTCGATGCCGAGCACCGGGTCCACGCCGCCGGGGTCGAGGTGGAAGCGCCAGCTGCGGTCGTCGTGCAACGGGCCGGCGATGCCCAGCGACAGCACCGGTTCCAGGCCGAGCAGCCTGCGCACGATGATCACGCGGTTCGCCCACGGGCAGGCGCGGGCGCCGATGAGCCGGTACCGGTGCGGTTCGACGGGCCACGGGGAGCTCCCGTCGGCGGTGATCCGCTCCTGCACGCCCAGCGGTTCGCGGACGAACTCGTCGGTCGAGGACTGCGCGGCTCCCACGATGCGACCCCCTTGCGGCTGCGGCCGGACTCCGCCCGACCCTACGCCGCCGAACGGCCCAGCGTTCACCGCCGAACGGGCACGCCCCCACCACCCCAGGTGAGCGCCCCGCCGGACCGAGCGAGGCGAACGGGCCACTCACCTGGAACGGCCCCGCGGGCGAGTGGCCCACCAGACCGAGCAGGCGGGGGCGAAGGGGCGCTCGCCTGGGGGACGGTGCGGGAGGTCGACCTCCAGGGTGACCTAGGTTATCGTGACTTAGGTGTGGATCGACGTCCTGCTGCTGGCCCATCTCGCCAAGGAGCCCTCGCACGGCTACGAACTGCGGAAACGGGTGGAGGAAGGAACCGGGTTCGCGCTGTCGAACAACTCGCTCTACCCGGCGCTGCGGCGGTTCACCGAAGCCGCGGCCGTCACCCGCTCCGCCGAGCCGCAGGTGGGCCGGCCGCCGCGCAACGTCTACACGATCACCGAGGTCGGCCGGGAGCTGCTGCACGACATGCTCGCGGAGCTGCCCGCCGAACTCGCCGCGGACGAACCGGAGTTCCTCGCCCGCCTGGCGCACTTCGACTGGCTGACCGCCGACGAGCGCCTCGGCGTCGTCGAGTCGCGCCGGTGCGCGCTGCGGCAGCGCCGCGACCGGCTTTCCGCGCTCACCCGCAACGGCGCGAGCGCCTGGGGGCAGGAGGCGCTGGACGAGTCGCTGCGCAGGCTGCGCGCCGAACTGGACTGGCTCGACGGGATCGCCGCCCGGGCCACCGCAGATTCACCACCACAGGAGGAGCACCCATGAGCACCACGGCCGAAGCCCTGCCGCAGCTGCCGTTCGACCGGCCGAACGTGCTGGAGATCGCGCCGCTGTACGAGGTGCTGCGCAAGCAGGCGCCGATCACCCGGGTGCGCACGCCCGCCGGGGACCCGGCGTGGCTGATCACCTCGTTCGAGGAGGCGCGCGCCGTGTTCGGCGACGGGCGGTTCGGCCGCTCCCACCCGGCTCCGGAGCAGGCCTCGATGATCTCCGACGCGGGCGTCCTCAACGGACCGAACGGCGACTACGACACCGAGCAGGCCCGGCACAACCGGATGCGCAAGCTGCTCACCCCCGCGTTCTCCGCGAAGCGGATGCGGCTGCTCACCGACCACGTGCAGGACCTGGTGCGGGGCTGCCTGGACTCGCTGCAGGCCGCGCACGACGCGGACCCGGATTCCCCGGTGGACCTGCACGAGCACCTGTCGTTCCCGTTGCCGGTGCTGGTGATCTGCGAACTCCTCGGAGTGCCGTTCGAGGACCGCGAGTACTTCGCCGGGCTCTCCGACCGGATGAGCCGGCTGGGCACCGGCGACGCCGCGCAGGCCGCGCGGGCCGAGCTGGCCGAGTACATGGCCCGGCTCGCCGAGGCGAAGCGGCACTCCCCCGGCGAGGACGTGGTCACCGACCTGGTGCGGGCGCAGGAGGCCGACCCGGACTTCGACGACGGCGAGCTGTCCAGGCTCGCCTCCGGCCTGCTGTTCGCCGGGCACGAGACCACGGTGACGCGCATCGACCTCGGGGTGCTCCTGCTGCTGACCGACCTGGATCGCCGGGACGAGTTCGCCGCCGACCCGGCCGGCCGGGTGCAGCAGACCGTGGAGGAGATCCTGCGGGTCGCCGACCCCAGCGGCCTCGGCCTGCTGCGCTACGCCCACGAGGACGTGGAGGTCGGCGGGCAGCTCATCGCGCGCGGTGACGCGGTGCTCATCCCGACCGGTGCGGCGAACCGCGACGAGTCGGTGTACGGCGAGCCGGAGCACTTCGACCCGGAGCGCAAGCCGAACGTGCACCTGACCTTCGGGCACGGCATGCACTTCTGCATCGGCGCGAGCCTGGCGCGCACCGAGCTGAAGGTGGTGTTCACCGAGCTGTTCCAGCGGTTCCCGAAGCTGCGGCTGGCGGTGGACGTCGACGACCTCGACGTCCGCTCCGACCGGGTGACCGGCGGCGTGAAGGCCCTGCCGGTCACCTGGTGAGCGAACCGGTGCACGTCCCGGACGGGACGTGCACCGGCACCCCACCGCCGAGCGCGTCCCGGCCGGAATGCCGACAATGCGGCGGACGGACGGCCGAGGACCTGGGGGCTCATCGTGCGACGCGAGGACATCGGACCGCGGTACTTCGGCGAGCGGCTCGGCTACGAGCACGCGGTGCTGCTCGAACGCCCGGAGCGGTGGCTCCTGATCGCGGGGCACGAGTCCCGCGCCGACGACGGCTCGATCGCGCACCGCGGGGACCTGCGGGCGCAGCTGGAGCTCACCTTCCAGCGCATCCGGGAGACCTCGGCCGAGGCCGGGTTCACCCTCGCCGACGTGGTGCAGCTGCGCATCCACGCGATCGACATCCGCGCGGTGACGGCGAACTACGACGTGATCACCGGAATCCTGGCCGCGCACGACTGCCGCCCGACCAGCACCTTGATCCAGGTCGCCGCCCTCTCCGACCCCGACATGCTCGTCGAGATCGAGGGCATCGCCGCCCGGTGACCGGCCCCGTCACGTCTCCTGGCCGAAGTGCTCGGTGAGCCGTCCTGCGGCGGTCCGCATGTGGGCGCTCATGGCTTCGGCGGCGGCGTCCGGGTCGCCGTCGCGCAGGGCCGCGTAGACCAGTTCGTGCTCGGCGAGGGCGAGGTCGGCGTGGCCCTGGTCGGCCAGCGCCCGCTCCACCCACAGCCGCAATAGCGAGCGCACGTTCTGCAGCAGCTGCTGCAGCACCACGTTCCCGGAGGCCACCGCGATCCGCAGGTGGAACAGCCGGTCGGCCTCGACGAACTTGTCCAGTTCGGTGCGGTTCTCCCGCATCCCGTCCAGCTGGGCGGCGAGGTCGGCGAGGTCGTCGTCGGTGCGGCGGACGGCGGCGCTGCGCACGGCGAGCACCTCCAGCCCGTTGCGCACCTCGACGAGTTCGCGGGTGCGCGGCTCGCCGAGCATGAGCCCCCAGCTCAGCGTCTGCGGCAGCAGTTCGGAGGCGCTGCCGCGCAGGTAGGTGCCGGAGCCGGGCCGCACGTCGACGATGCCGAGGATCTCCAGCGCCGCCAGCGCTTCCCGGATCGCGGAGCGCCCGACGCCGAGGGAGGCGGCGAGGCTGCGCTCGGGCGGCAGCCGGGTGCCGGGCTCCAGGTCGCCGGTGGTGAACAGGTCCAGCAGCCGCTTGGCGACCGCGGAGACGGCCGTACCCGCGGGCACGGTGCCGAGGGCGGCGCCGAACGCGGCATCGGGGTTTTCCGGGTACGGAGGCATGGGCACGCATCCTATCTGCCGGTCTCGGCGCTCCTCGTGCGATGAGTTCCCGTGGCGGGACCCGCCGCCCGCGGGTGGACTCGTGCCGCGGCGAGCGCGCGGCGCGGAACCTCGGCGGGCCCGCGGCCGGGATCACCACGCTGCGCCACCGGTTCGGGAGCAGACGGTAGCCACCCGAAACGAAATTGGTCAACCGGTTGACAGGTTGCTCGACGCTCCAGATACTGACCCGAACGGCGACGCCCCGCCGCGGACCGGACCCGGCCCCGCGCCCGCGCCTCGCCCGGACAGGGATCGCCCGGAACCCCCGCTCCGGCCGCGGTCCTCGCCCGCACCCGCTTCAAAGGAGTCAATGTGGACACCTCGACCGCCGCGCAGCAGCGCGGTCCGGGGGTGGAGAAGTCGGCCATTCGCAAGGTCGCCGTCCGCCTCGTGCCGTTCGTGGCCTTGATGTTCTTCGTCAACTACCTCGACCGGACGGCGATCAGCTTCGCCGCGCCGAACGGGATGCGCGACGACCTGGCGCTGTCCGCCGCCCAGTTCGGCTTCGCCTCCGGCGTGTTCTTCGTCGGCTACCTGCTGCTGGAAGTGCCCAGCAACATCGCGCTGAACAAGTTCGGCGCCCGCCGCTGGCTCGCCCGGATCATGGTCAGCTGGGGCGTGGTGGCGCTGCTGTTCACCTGGGTGCAGGACTTCACCCAGCTCGCCGTGCTGCGCTTCCTGCTCGGCGTCGCCGAAGCCGGGTTCTTCCCCGGTGCCGTGCTGTTCCTGAGCCTGTGGGTGCCCGCCCGGCACCGCGGCAAGATCCTCGCGCTGTTCTACCTCGCGCAGCCGCTGACCACCGTCATCGGCGCCCCGCTGGCCGGCTGGCTCATCCAGCAGCACGGGGTGTTCGGGCTGGAGGGCTGGCGCTTCATGTTCTTCGGCGTCGCGATCCCGGCCATCGTGCTCGGCGTCGTCGCCTGGTTCTACCTCGCCGACGACCCGCGCGAAGCGAAGTGGCTGACCGCGGCCGAGAAGGACTGGCTGACCGGCGAACTCGCCGCCGAGAAGGAGCACACGGCCGCCGAATCCGGGCACCACGGCCTCCGCTCGGTGTTCGGCAACGGCCGGGTGTGGACGCTGGCGATGTTGTACTTCGGGTTCATCTACGGGCTCTACACGCTCGCGTTCTTCCTCCCCGCGATCATCGGCGACTTCGAGCAGCGGTTCGGCACCACGTTCGGCGTGTTCGAGAAGGGCCTCATCACCGCGGTCCCGTACCTGCCCGCGGCGATCGTGCTGTACCTGTGGTCTCGGGACGCCACCCGGCGCGGGCTGCGGTCCTGGCACATCACCGTGCCCGCCGTCGTGGGCGCGGTCAGCGTGCCGCTGGCGCTGTTCGCCGGCTCCCCCGTGCTGACCATCGCGATCATCACCGTCACCGCCTGCGCGATCTTCGCGGCGCTGCCGAACTTCTGGACGCTGCCCACGAAGTTCCTCACCGGCGTGGCCGCCGCCGCGGGCATCGCGCTGATCAACACGCTGGGCAACCTGGCCGGGTTCCTCGCGCCGTACGTGACCGGCGCGCTGTTCGACTGGACCGGCTCCTACGTGGTGCCGATGTTCGTCGTCGGCGCGTTCCTGCTGCTGTCCGCCGTGCTGATGGTGCTGCTCACGCGCACCGAGCGGGCCGACCGCCGCGTGCCCGCCGCCGAGTGACCACCGTCCCCCCGTTCCCGTAGGAGAGCTCATGGCCCGCCTGTTCAACGACCCCGGCTCGTTCGCCGAGGAGATGCTGGAAGGTTTCGCCGCCGCCCAGGCGCACCGGGTGCGCCGGGTGCCCGGCGGAGTGGTCCGCCGCGACCGAGCCCGCAGCGGCGAGGTGGCCGTCGTCATCGGCGGCGGCTCCGGGCACTACCCCGCGTTCAGCGGCCTGGTCGGCGACGGCCTCGCGCACGGGGCTGCGATGGGGAACCTGTTCGCCTCGCCGTCCGCGCAGCAGGTGCGCTCGGTGGCGACCTCGGCGCACAACGGCGGCGGAGTGCTGCTGTGCTACGGGAACTACGCCGGGGACGTGCTGCACTTCGGCCTCGCCGAGCAGCGGCTGCGCGGTGACGGCATCGACTGCCGCACCGTGGTCGTCACCGACGACGTCTCCAGCGCCCCGGCCGACGAGCGGGACAAGCGGCGCGGCGTCGCAGGCGACCTGGTGGTGTTCAAGGCCGCGGCGGCGGCCGCCGCGGCCGGCTACGACCTCGCCGAGGTGGCGCGGGTCGCCGCGCACGCCAACGACCGCACCCGCTCCTTCGGTGTCGCCTTCGGCGGCTGCACCCTGCCCGGCGCGGACGAGCCGCTGTTCACCGTGCCGGACGGGAAGATGGCCGTGGGGCTGGGGATCCACGGCGAACCGGGCATCGCCGAACAGGACGTGCCGAGCGCCGACGAGCTCGCCGAGCTGTTCGTGCGCACCCTGCTCGCCGAGGTCCCCGACGGCGTCGAGGTCGCCGGATCGCGGGTCGTGGTGCTGCTCAACGGGCTCGGTTCGGTGAAGTACGAGGAGCTGTTCGTGGTGTACCGCCGGGTCGCCGCGCTGCTCGCCGAAGCCGGGGTGGAGGTCGTCGAACCCGAGGTCGGCGAGCTGGTGACCAGCTTCGACATGGCGGGCGCCTCCCTCACGCTGTGCTGGCTGGACGAGGAGCTGGAGCGGTTCTGGCGCGCCCCCGCCGATTCGGCCGCCTACCGCAAGACCCCGGCGGTCGCCGCCGCGGACGTCGAGGCGGGCGAGGACTTCGTGGCGCTGGACGTGATCCCGCCCGCCACCGGCGAATCGCGGGAGTCGGCGCGCTGCGCGCTGGCCGCGCTCGAAGCCGTGAAGTCCACTGTGGACGACAATGTGGCGGAGCTGGGCCGGATCGACGCCGTCGCGGGCGACGGCGACCACGGCATCGGCATGCAGCGCGGCGCGGACGCGGCCGTGGCCGCCGCCCGCGAGGCCGTCGAACGCGGTGCGGGCGCGGGCAGCACCCTCAACCGCGCCGCCGACGCCTGGGCCGACCGGGCCGGCGGCACCTCGGGTGCGTTGTGGGGCGTGGCGCTGCGGGCGATCGGCGCCGAGTTCGGCGACGAGACCGCTCCCGGTCCGCGCACCACCGGCGCCGCCGTGCGCGCCGCCGCCGACGCGGTGGTGCGGCTCGGCAAGGCCGAGCTCGGCGACAAGACCATGGTCGACGTGCTGGTGCCCTTCGCCGACGAGCTGGAATCCGCGCTCACCGCCGGATCCGGCCTCGCCACCGCGTGGGACGCCGCCGCCACCACCGCCGCGAAGGCCGCGGAGGCCACCGCCTCGCTGCGCCCACTGCGCGGCCGCGCCCGCCCGCTGGCGGAGAAGAGCCTCGGCACCCCGGACGCGGGGGCCGTCTCGCTGTCGCTGATCACCCGCGCGGTGCACGCCGTGCTCGCCAGGTGACAACCCGAAACCCGTTGCGGTGAGAGGAGAAATCGCGTGAGCGACAAGCTGCGCATCGTGGTCGGCTCGGACGACGCCGGGTTCGACTACAAGGAGGTCCTGAAGCGGGACCTGGACAACAGCGACCTCGTCGAGTCCGTGCGCGACGTCGGCGTGGACGCGGACGGCCACACCCCCTACCCCACCGTCGCCATCGCCGCCGCCGAGCTCGTCGCGGCCGGGGAAGCCGACCGGGCGCTGCTGGTGTGCGGCACCGGGCTGGGCGTGGCGATCGCCGCGAACAAGGTCGAGGGGATCCGCGCCGTCACCGCGCACGACACCTTCTCCGTGGAGCGTGCGATCAAGAGCAACGACGCGCAGGTGCTCACCTTCGGCCAGCGCGTCGTCGGCATCGAACTGGCCCGCAAGCTCGCCGCCGAATGGCTCACCCACCGCTTCGACCCGGAATCGGCGTCGGCGCAGAAGGTCTGCCTGATCACCGACTACGAGAGCGGGTCCGAGCGGTGACCCGGACCATCGGCGTCAGCCTGAAGATGTACTTCGGGCACCAGCGCACGCTCGACTGGTGCGCGGACGTCGCCGAGATCGCCCGCCGCCATCCCGCGGTGCGCGGCGGCGGCGCGGAGCTGTTCGTGCTGCCCTCGTTCCCCGGTCTGCCCCCCGCGCTGGACCTGTTCCGGGACACCCCGGTCGAGGTCGGCGCGCAGGACCTGTTCTGGGAGGACCACGGCGCCTACACCGGCGAGGTCAGCGGCGCGGAGCTGCGCGAACTGGGTTGCCGCCACGTCGAGGTCGGGCACGCCGAGCGGCGCAGGCTGTTCGGCGAGGACGACCGGGTGGTCGCGGCGAAGACGGCGGCGGCGCTGCGCAACGGGCTGACCCCGGTGCTGTGCCTCGGCGAGGAGCGGGCGGGCAGCACCACCGACGCGGTGCGCACCTGCCTGGAGCAGCTGGATTCGGCGCTCGACGCGGCCCGCGCAGCGGCCCGCGTCGGGGCGGTCGTCATCGCCTACGAACCGCAGTGGGCGATCGGCGCCGCCGAACCCGCCGAACCCGAGTTCATCGGCGCGGTGTGCGGCAAACTGCGCAACGCGCTGGACGCCGAACCGGTGCTGGCGGGCAGCCGCGTCATCTACGGCGGCAGCGCCGGGCCGGGGCTGCTCAGCACGCTCGGCGACGCGGCGGACGGGCTGTTCCTCGGCCGGTTCGCGCACGACCCGGCGGCACTGGAGCGGATCCTGGACGAGGTCGTCGCGCTGGACGGGGTGTCGGCATGATCGGGCTGAGCACCTACGCCTACTTCTGGCAGTGGTCCGACCAGGTTCCGGAACCGCTGTCGCTGACCGGGATGCTCGCGGACACCGCGGCGCAGGGCGCGGAGCTGTTCCAGATCTGCGACTACCCGCCGCTGGAGTCGATGACCGACGCCGAGCTGGACGAGGCGCGGGACGAGGCGCGTCGACTGGGGGTGCGCCTCGAACTGGGCACCCGCGGGCTGCGACCGGAGCACCTGCGCCGCTACCTGGAGCTGGCCGGGCGGCTGGACGCCTCGCTGGTGCGGTCGATGCTCTACTCCGCCGACAGCAGGCCGACCCCCGACGAGGCCGAGGCCTACCTGCGGGAGGTCGTGCCGGAGTACGCGGCGGCGGGCGTGACGATCGCGCTGGAGACCTACGAGCAGGTCCCCACCCGCGTGCTCGTCGACCTGGTGGACCGCGTCGGCGACGAGCACCTGGGCATCTGCCTGGACCCGGCGAACGTGGTGGCCGCGCTGGAACTGCCCGGCGACGTGATCGAGCTGACCGCCCCGCACGTGAAGAACGTGCACGTCAAGGACTTCGCCTTCACCCGCTCCGCCGGGTGGGTGGGGTTCGCGCTGACCGGCGCCCGGCTGGGCACCGGACAGCTGGACCGGGCGCACGAGGTGCGCGCGGTGCGCGCCGCCGAACGCGGCATCAACGAGGTCGTCGAGCACTGGCTGCCCTGGCAGGGCGATGCGGCGACGACCTGCGCGGTCGAACGGGAGTGGACCGCGCACAACCTGGACTACCTGAGGAGTGAGCGGACATGACGGATGCGAAGCTGACGATCGCGGTCATCGGCGCGGGCGGCAAGATGGGCATGCGGGTGTCGAACAACCTGCAGCGCACCGAGCACACCGTGTTCTACAGCGAGAACTCCCCCGCCGGGCAGGAGCGCGTCACCGAGGCCGGTCGCGCGGTCACCGAGACCTCGGCCGCGATCGCCGACGCCGACGTGGTCATCCTCGCCGTCCCGGACATCGTGCTGGGCAAGGTGTCCGAGGAGGTCGTGCCGCAGCTGCGCGCCGGTTCCGTCGTGGTCACCCTCGACCCGGCCGCGGCGTACGCGAACCTGCTGGCCAAGCGCGAGGACCTGGAGTACGTGGTCGCGCACCCCTGCCACCCGTCGGTGTTCCTGCAGCGCCGCACCCCGGAGGAGCTGGCCGACACCTTCGGCGGCATCGCCGCGCCGCAGGAGGTCGTGGCCGCCATCGAGTCCGGTGACGAGGAGCGCCGCGCCGTCGCCGAGTCGGTGATCCGCGCGATGTACGCGCCGGTGGTGGACGTGCACTGGGTGACGGTGAAGCAGCTGGCCTACCTGGAGCCGACGCTGGTGGAGACGGTGGCCTGCATGGTGGGCGATCTGCTCAAGGAGGCGCTGCACGAGACGGTGCACACCGTGGGCGTCCCGGAGGCGGCCGCGCGCGCGATGCTGCTCGGCCACACTCAGGTGGCGCTGGCGAACACCCTCAAGGGCGACAACCCGTTCTCCGACGCGTGCCTGATCGCGATGGACTACGGCCGCGAGTCGATCATCAAGGACGACTGGAAGAAGATCTTCGACGACGAGCAGCTGGACGCCGTGATCACCCGGATGCTGAAGCTGGACCGCATCGAGCGCTGATCCGCCCGGCCACCCCGCCCGGCCGCTCGGGCGCCACCTGCCGGTCGGCGCGGGGACGACGAACGCACCGCCCTCCTCCGGGGCGGTGCGTTCGTGCTTCCGGGCCGTTGTCCGATCGCCGGGCCGTTGTCAGATCGCCGAGGCCGTTGTCAGATCGCCCGGGCCGCCGCGGGGGCCGGGGCCGGCGCTCCGGTGGGGCGGGCGCGCTGCAGGTAGCGGCGGATGCGGGCGGCGTCGGCCTCGTCCTCCGGGGTGCCGCTCGCCGCACCGTCGCGCGCCGCGCTGGCCTTGAGGACCGCGTGTGCCCAGGACAGCTCCTGCTCGGTCGGCGCGAACGCGTCGTTGATCGTGGCGATCTGCTCCGCGGTGACCGCGGCCTTCGAGGTGAACCCGGCGCGGGCGGCGCGCAGCGTCTCGGCCGCCAGCGCGTCCGGGTCCCCGCCGCCGAAGTGCGGCGAGTCGATGACGACGACGTCGGCGGACGTCGCGGCAAGTACCGCGGAATCGCGCACGGAGCGCATGGCCTCCGGGTCCCCCGGCGTGCCGAGGTCGGCGACCACGTCCGCCGCACCGACGAGCACGCCGACCACGCGGGTCTGCGAGGCGAGGATCCGCGGCAGGTTGCGCAGCCCGCGGGCGGTTTCGATCAGCGGCACCAGCATGGTGCGGCTGCCCGCCTCGAACAGCAGGTTCTCGATGACGCCGAGCGCGCCCGCGGATTCGGTCCGCGGCAGCACCAGCACGTCCGGCGCGACGTCCGCGGAGAGCAGCGCGGTCAGGTCGGCGAGGCCGACCGCCGTCGAGGCGGCGTTGATCCGCACCGCGGTCACCAGTTCGCCGGGCGGCGCCGCCGCCAGGTGCTCGATGACGAGGGCGCGGGCCGCGGATTTGTCCTGCGGCCGCACGGAATCCTCCAGGTCGAGGATCACCGCGTCGGCGCCGTCGCGCTCCGCCGAGTCGAACTGCTCCGGTCGGGTGCTGGGTGCGTACAACCAGCTGCGGGCGGCGCGCACCGCCGTCTCCACGTCTCCGTCAACCATGTCCGTTCCCCCCAGATCGACCGGTTCCGACGGTACGAGCCAGGTGGATCGACGGCCATTCGACGGCGGGGCGGGGCTGCGCGATTCATCCGCTCCGGGGACGTGCGGTGGTTCCGCTGCGGCGCAACGGTTCCGGCGTTCCGGGCACGGGTTCCGCCGCGACCGGAGCGGCGGATCTCGTGCTGCGACGGCGTTTCCGCGTTCCCGTGGTGCGGCCCGGTGATCGCGGACGGCGCGAGCGCGGCGGCACCGGAGCACCGCCGGGAGGACGCCCGAAAGGCGTACCAGCCGCGAACCGCCCCGATCCGTCGAGACCACAGTGGACGGTCTCGGAAGTGCCGCGCCGCCGGAACCCCGCTACCGCACCGCGACCGGCCTTCATTGACGGTGTGATCGCTTGTGACTACGCTGAGTGGCTGACCGGGGGAAGCAGTCGGTTCAACTGAATGAAGTCGGGGGGCTTCTCGTGGCACTGCGCGCAACCGCGACCGGCACGGGCGACGGGAGACACCTGTTCGGCCGCGAACCCGCGATGCGCCTGGTCCGGGAGTTCGCCGACCGGCCGGGACACGCCAGCAGGCCGCAACCCGTGCTGCTGTTCACCGGTCCGCGCGGCAGCGGCAAGACCGCGTTCCTCGACGCGCTCGCCGACCGCCTGCACGGGCAGGGCCCGTACGCCCGACTGGACTGCGAAGTGCTCGACCCCGCCCGGCTCTCCCTCGCGCACATCGCCGTCGAGCTCGACCGGCACGCACCCGACCCGATCGCGTTCCCCCGGTTCGTCGCCGGGCAGGTGGTCGCCGCCCAGCAGCTCGACGTCGACCCCGGCATCGCCCGCCTCGAAGCCGAACGCGCGCTCCTGGAGCACCGCCGCGCCGACCGGCTGCGCGCACTGCTCGGCGGCCTCCTGCCGCACGCCGAGCACGTCGGGCGGCGGCTCGCCGACGGGGTGCTGCGCGGGCTGGTGTCCTGGCGGCACGGGCACCGGGCGGTGCTCGCCGCCGACTGGTTCGGGCACCAGGACCGCGACCTCGGCCGGGACCCGCTGGACGTGCTCGTCGAGCTCAACCGGCGCGCCCGCACCCCGCAGAACCAGGACGACGCCCGCGACACCGGAGAACTGCTGTGGGCGGCGCTGCTCGCCGACCTGCGCGAGGAGTTCGACCGCGGGACGCGGCGCGCGCGGCGCGGGCTCAACTGCGCGCTGCTGCTCGACGACGTCGACTCCCCCGCCGCGAAGCCCCTCCTCGACGCGCTCGTGCGGGCCCGCAGGCAGTACGCCGCGCACCTGCCCGGCGGCTGCGACCCGCTGACCGTGGTGGCCACCAGCCGGGGGAAGCGCTCCGGCGCCGTCATCGCCACCGGCGAAGCGTCGCCGCTGCGCGACATCGAGCGGATCGAGGCGTCCGGGCCCGAGCCGTACTACGCCGATTTCACCGAGCACGGCGGGAAACCGTGGTACCCGGTGCGGTTGCGCGACCTCACCCGGGACGAGATCGGCAACATGGTCGACGAGCTCGGCCGGTACGCCGGGAACCGGAAGAACCGGGTCGGCGCCGCGATCCTCCGCCTCACCGGCGGGCATCCCGGTGCGACCCGCAGGCTGCTGGAGGAGATCCGGGTCCGGCCGGGCGATCCGGTGGACCTGGGACCGCTGCTCGGCGACGCGCCCCTGCTCGGGCCGGGCGGCTCGTTCGGGCTCGCGGAGCCGTTCCGCGCCGGGCTCGCCGAGGAGGCGCTGCACGACCTGGTGACCTGCGCGGCCGCGCGCCACCAGGTCGAGGCGGAGCGGCTCGTCGCGCACAGCGGCCTCGCCGCCTCCCACGGCGCGCGGGCCGTGTTCGCCCCGGAGCTGTGGGTTCCCGCCGACGACGGGCACCACGTGCTGCCGCCGGTGCTGCGCCGGGTGCTGCTGCGGGAGCTCGCCGCCCGGCCCGAGCAGGAACCCGCGAACTGGACGGCGGTGCACACCTGGTTCCGCGAGACGCTCGCCGACCAGGGCGACGAGGTCGGCGAGCTGTACCACTCGCTCGCGGTCGGCGAAGTGGAGTCCGTGGCGCGGCGGCTCAACACGCTGCTGGCCTACAGCGACCTGCCGACCTGGCTGGATCTGCTCGCCGCGGCCACCGCCGCGCCCAACCGCCTCGACCACGCCGACCCGCAGCTCGACCAGGTGCGTTCGCTGGCCGACTGGACCCATCCCGGTGCCGCGCCGCAGGCCGCGGTCGCTCGGCTGGTCGCGGCGCGGTGGATCGCCGCCGATCCGCTCGGCGACAGCAGGCGGCACGCGCTCTACCTGGAGATCGCCGCCTGCTACGACGAGATCGCACCGCACTCCGGCAGCGGCCTGGCCACGCTGCGCGCCGAATCGGAGAAGTACCGCAGGTGGTCCGAACTGACCGACTGAACCGCGGCCACGAGGAGAGGATCAGCGTGAGCTTCGAACAGCCCCCGCGCCCCCGATGGGGTCTGCGCATCGCACTGGCGGCGGGCAGCGCGCTCGTCCTGGTGCTCGGCGTCGTCACCGTCGTCTGGGCCGTCGCCCCGTGCGACAGCGGGATGTCGCACGTGCGGGGCGAGTGCGTCGGCGTCACCGACGGTTCCGAGGTGTTCTCGCCCGAGCTGGAGGACGTGGAACGGCGGATCGCGGCCGAGAACGACCGGGTCGCCGACGACGACTTCGTCGTCACCGTCGCCGTGCTGATGCCGATGACCGCCGGGGAGGACGACAGCCTCTCCATCTCGCAGATCCGCTCCTACCTGCAAGGCGCGCACGTGGCGCAGGTCAACGCCAACCAGGACCGGCGCGGCCTGAAGGTCCGGCTGGCGCTGGCGAACGAGGGCCGCTACGAGCACGCCTGGAAGGAGGTCACGGAGCGGCTGGTCGACATGGTGGAGCCGGAGAACCTGGTGGCCGTCACCGGTCTCGGGCTCAGCTCCCCCGAAACCGCGCTCGGCGCGCGCGAGCTCGCCGCGGCGGGCATCCCCATGGTCGGCTACCTCAGCGCCGACCGGTTCAACAGCCTCCCCGGCGAGCACGGGCCTGCGATCGCGGGCCTGCACCGGGTGTCGCCGAGCATCGAGCAGGAGCTCGGCACCATCGCGGAGCACTTGGACGAGCTGGTCGGACCGCAGCCGACGGCCCTGCTGGTCCGCGACGGCAACGGCGACGACATCTACACCGCGGACCTGCGGGAGAACTTCCAGGAGAAGTTCGGCGCGGCGTGGCAGCGCAGCGGCCGGACCACCGGCTCCTACACGGGTGGACCGGACGCGTTCGGGCTCGGCACCCAGTTCGAGTACATCGCCGACCGGATCTGCACGTCGGAGGTGAACGTGGTGCTGTACGCGGGACGCAGCAACCTGCTGCCCGACTTCGTCGAGAAGGTCCGCAGGCGCGGCTGCGACCCCCACCGCCACATCACCATCATCACCGGCTCCGAATCCACCGACCTCCACCTGAGCGCCGACCCGGGCACCGCCCCGGTCTCGGTGCTCTACGCCTCGGTGGCCGATCCGGCGGCCCTGGCGGATGCGAGGAACCAGGACCGCCCGCTGTACACGGCCTTCACCGGTGCGCTGCACCGGCTGTTCGACGCGGACGCGCCGGTGTCGAACTGGAGCGTGCTGGGGCACGACGCGACGCTCGCCGCCGTCACCGCCGCGCAGCACGCGGTGGGCCGCCACCCTGGTGTGCCCACCACCAACGGGGTGCTGGCCCACCTGCGGCTGCTCAACCACGAGACGAACAGCGTCGCCGGGGCGAGCGGGCGGTTCACGTTCGACTCCGACAGCGGCGACCGGGTCAGCGGGAGCATCCCGGTGCTGCGCCGTTCCGGGGACGGGCAGGTGGAGGTCGTGGTGCCCGGCGGCGACGCGGGGTGACACCTTCACCCGCCCGTGGATCTTAGGCTAGCCTCACCCAGTGGTCTCCTTCGAACTCGCGCGGACCCTGGCCGACGAGGTGCTGTTCCCGGCGGCGGCCGAGGTCGACGCCGCGGGCGCGGTGCCGCGCTCCCACTTCGATCTGCTGGCCGAGCACGGTTTCTACGGCGCGGTCGCGCCCCACGAGCACGGCGGCCCGGAGCTCCCGCTCGACGAGGCCGGCCGGATCGTGGAGGCGCTGTCCGGCGGCTGCCTGAGCACCGCGTTCGTCTGGGCGCAGCACCACGGCGTGGTGCGCGGGCTGCTGAGCACCGAACGGACCGAACTGCGCGACCGCCACCTGGACGACGCGGTGCGCGGGAAGCTGCGCGGTGGCGTGTCGTTCGCCGGGGCCATCCCGCAGCCGCCGCGGCTGCACGCGGTGCCGGTGGACGGCGGCTACCGGTTCACCGGCGAAGCACCGTTCGTCAGCGGCTGGGGGATCGTGGACGTGCTGCAGGTGTCGGCGCGGGACGGCGACTCGGTCGTGAACGCCTTCCTCGACGCGCGCCCGGCGCCCGGGATCCGCGTCGAACCGCTCCGGCTGGTCGCGGCGCAGGCCACCGCGACGGTGCGGTTGTGGTTCGACGACCACTTCGTCCCGGCCGAGCGGGTGCTGGGCGTCGTCCCGCACTCGGCGGTGCTCGCCGCGCAGGCCGGGGCGGCCCGGCTCAACGGGGCGATGCCGCTGGGGATCGCGGGGCGCTGCGCCCGGCTCATCGCCGACACCGGGCGGCCCGAGGTCGCCGAACGGCTCGAAGCGGACCGGGACGCGGTGCGGGACGGGCTGGACGAGGCGTTCGCCACCGGCGCCGACATCGCACCGGCCCGGGCGGCCGCCGCCGAGCTGGCGCTGCGCTCCGCCGGAGCGCTGGTGACCGCGGCAGGCAGTTCCGCGCTGCTGCTGGGCGAGCACGGGCAGCGGCTGGTGCGGGAGGCGACGTTCACCCTCGTCGCCGCGTCCCGGCCACCCATCAAGGACGGCATCCTCGCGCTGCTGGCGGGAGGCGCGCGGTGAAGCGGATCGCGGCCGCCGCCCTGCTGCTCGGCCTCCTCGCCGGGTGTTCGCCCGCCCCGCAGGCCCCGGAGCGCACCGGGACCGAGGTGCGGCACGCGCTCGGCACCACGACGGCGCCCGCGCACCCGGCGCGGGTCGTCGCGCTGGGGCCCGCCGACGTGGACGCCGCGCTCGCCCTCGGCGTCGAACCGGTCGGCATCGGGTTGCCGCTGAGCGCGGAGGTCCAGCCGTGGCAGCGGCGGCCGGGCTGGGAACCGGTGACGCTGCGGCCCACCGACCAGGGCTACTCCACCGAGGCGATCGCCCAGCTGCACCCGGACCTGATCCTCGCGGGCAGCGACTACTACATCGACGGGGAGTACGCGGCGCTGTCCCGGCTCGCCCCGACCACCGCGTTCGAGACCGCACCGGACGAGGAACCGTGGCAGACCACCACCCGCCAGGTGGGGCGCGCGCTCGGCAGGCCCGCGGAGGCGGACCGGCTCGTCGCCGACACCGAGCGGCGCGTCCGCGAGGCCGCCGCCGCGCACCCGCAGCTGGCGGGCGCCGAGGTCGCGGTCACCCTCGGGCACAGCCCCGGCGGCCTCGGGGTGATCCGCTCCGCGCAGGACGTCACGGTGCGCACCTTGACCGAGTTCGGCATGGCGCTGTCCCCCGCGGCGGCGAACCTGCCCGGTGCAGCGTTCAACGCGCAGGTCAGCGCGGAGAACCTGGCGCGGATCGACACCGACGTGCTCATCACCGCGTACCCGAACCCGGCGGTGCGGCCGCAGATCGAGTCGCTGCCGGTGTTCGAGTCGCTGGACGCGGTGCGGGACGGCGGCTACCTGCCGCTGGCGCAGGCGGACTGGCCGCTGCTGCGCCAGCCCGGTGTGCTCTCGCTGCCGTACCTCGTCGACCACCTGCTCCCCCGGATCGCGGACGCGGCCCGGCACCGCCGCTGAGCCCCGCCCGGGGCGTCGTGCGCGTCAGGAGCGGGACCAGGCCCCGGCGAGCAGTTCGTAGGAGCGCAGCCGGTCCTTCGGGTCGTGGGTGATGGTGGTGATGAGCAGTTCGTCGGCCCCGGTGACCCGCCGCAGCACCTCCAGCCGTTCCACGACGGTCTCCGGGGAGCCGACGATGCGGGTCTGCACCCGGTCGGCGACCCGGGCGCGTTCGGCCTCGGTCCAGTGGCGGCGACGCGCTTCGTCCGGGCTCGGGTACGGCTGGGCGCCGTCGCCGTGGCGGATGTCGTGCACCCATCCGGCGAAGGGCGTGGCGAGTTCGCGGGCGGTGGCGTCGTCCTCGGCGACGAGCACGTCGGCGGACACGACGAGGTGCGGCCGGTCCAGCCGCGGGGAGGGCGCGAACGAGTCGCGGTAGGACGCGGCGGAGTCGAGCACGGTGCTCGGGGTGACGTGGTAGTTCGACACGAACGGCAGGCCGAGCTCGCCCGCCGCGCGGGAGCTGGGGCCCGCGCTGGCGCCGAGCACCCACACCTGCAGCGCCGCGTGCTCGGCGGTGATCGCGTGCGCTTCGCGCCCACCGCCGTCACGGAAGGTGCCGTCGAGGAAGGCCAGCACTTCCCGGACCTGATCCGCGTAGTCGGAGCGCCCGGTGTCGCCGAGCAGCAGGGCGTGCCCTTCGAGCTGTTCCACGCGGGCCTTCGACAGGCTGCCGCCGCGAGCGGTGCGCGGCACCGGAAGTCCGTCCACGTAGGCGGGTTCGGGCGCGGTGACCGGTGCGCTGTCGCCGGTGGCGGCCTTGGCGAATTCGACGTACTTGGCGAGGCCGGAGCGGCCGAGCCCGAGGTCGATGCGGTCCGGGTGCAGCTGGGCGAGGGTGCCGAAGTCCTCGGCGACCTGCAGCGGGCTGTGCTGGCCGAGCAGCACCGCCCCGGATCCGACGCGGATGTGCCGGGTCGCGGCGGCCACCGCGGCGATGA
The DNA here is from genome assembly GCF_020176775.1 of Saccharopolyspora sp. 6M. Lineage (NCBI taxonomy): Bacteria > Bacillati > Actinomycetota > Actinomycetes > Pseudonocardiales > Pseudonocardiaceae > Saccharopolyspora > Saccharopolyspora sp. 6M. The sequence goes on along the minus strand of NZ_JAIUJZ010000010.1, from coordinate 80,936 downwards.
GCACCGCGGGGGAGGACGAGGCGACGCCGGGCACCAGGTGGTGCTCGGCGAGCCAGAACCGCCGGTAGCCCCACTGCTCGGCGTTCCGGGCGAGTTCGACGGTGTCGCGCAGCGCACCGCCCGCCGTGCCGCCGGTGGGGATCGGTGCGAGGTCGAGGATCGAGAGCGGTACCGCGGTCATCGCTTCCTCCAACGCACCGCCTCCCCTCGGGTTCGGGGGAGGCGGGCTGTCCACAGTGGATCGTGGAGGCGGAGGCGGGATTCGAACCCGCGTGCAGGGCTTTGCAGGCCCTTACCTGGCCTCTCGGTCACTCCGCCACGACCCGATCAGCGGCCGCAGCCGGGGATCGGGGACCAGAATCGTCCACATCGGACCCGAGTCGGGTCCGGGAGGTCGCTGCTCAGGGCAGCGCGGGCGCACAGATCGAACTCGCGTGCCGCCGGAGGTCGACGTGCAGGCGAGCGAAGAAGAACCGCGCCTCGATGTCCACGCCACGATTCTTGCGCCGCACCCGCCGGGCGTCAACGGAGCCCGGTGGCGTCCCACTGGCTGGACGATCTCGGCCGGAACCGCAGCGCACGGGCCGCGCCGTACGCTGGCCGGTGATGCGACGCAAGCTCCGATCCCCCCTGCCGCAGCGCGACGGCCTCGACGCCGCGCGGCTGCGCACCCCCGGTTCGGGGACGTGGGCGACGATGCGCGACCACCTGGTCGAGCGGTTGCCGATCCCGGCCGGCGAGGTGGACCGGATGCTGCGCGAGCAGCGCGTCGCCGATCGGCACGGCCGGTTCGTGGACGCCACCACGCCGTTCGCGCCCGATGCCTTCCTGTGGGTGCAGCGGGAACTCCCGGCCGAGGTGCCGGTGCCGTTCGAGGTGGCGGTGCTGCACCGCGACGAGCACCTGCTGGTGGCGGACAAACCGCACTTCCTGGCCACCACGCCGCGCGGCGGGCACGTCGCCGAGACGGCGCTGGTGCGGTTGCGCCGCGCGCTGGAGCTGCCGGAGCTGAGCCCGGTGCACCGGCTCGACCGGCTGACGGCGGGCCTGGTGCTGTTCGCCGTGCACCGGGCCGCGCGGCGCGAGTACCAGCTGCTGTTCCAGGACCGCGCGGTGCGCAAGGAGTACGAGGCGATCGCGCCGCACGACCCGGCCCTGGAGCTGCCGCGCGTGGTGCGCAGCAGGATCGAGAAGGAACGCGGCGTGCTCCAGGCCCGCGAGGTACCGGGCCCGGTGAACGCGGAGACGCGGGTGGAACTCGTGGAGCACCGGGGCGGACTCGCCCGCTACCGGCTGCTGCCCGCCACCGGCCGCACCCACCAGCTGCGGGTGCACCTGGCATCGCTGGGCGTGCCGATCCTCGGCGATGAGCTGTACCCGGAGGTCCGGGAGCGGGCCGCGGAGGACTTCACCGATCCGCTGCGGCTGCTGGCCAAGGAGCTCGCTTTCGACGACCCGATCACCGGGGCCCCGCGCCGCTTCACCAGCCACCGCGCGCTGGAACTCCCCTGACCCGACCACGCGGCGGCGCTTGCCCCGAAGCCGGGCGCGGCGCGGTCAGGCGAAGCCGCGGGACAGGTCGCGGAGGGCGTCGTCCAGGACCGCGCACAGGTCGACCCCCGGCGTCGAGAGCCAGTGCTCGTAGGCCGCGAGCGCCGCGCCGAGGGTGGAGTGCGCGATGGCCTGCGGGCGCAGCGCGCTGACCGGTTCGCCGAGGCGGTCGGCGGCGAACTCGGCGACGACGGCGCGCCAGTCGGCGTAGCGCAACGTCGAGTGCGCCTGCAGCGCGGGCACCCGCAGGATCAGTTCGAGGCGGCGGCGGTGCCGCGCCGTCTCGGCCGGATCGACCCGGTTGAACTCGACGACGACCGCGCGGATCGCCGCCAGCGGCGGCTCGTCCGCGGGCCGGGCGCGGAACCGCTCCCGCATCACGTCGAGCCGTTCGGTGAACGCGCCCCACACCACGTCGTTCTTCGAGTCGAAGTAGCGGAAGAAGGTGCGCCGACCGATGCCGGCGGCCCGCGCGATGCGCTCCACGGTGGTGCGGTCGAAGCCGTCCGAGTCGAACAGCGCGAAGGCGACGCGTTCGAGTTCGGCGGGGCTGGTCGTGCGCCGCCGGCCGGGCCCCGTCGTTGGTCCGGAAGTGTGGTCGCGGGTCGGTCCGGTCATCGCCTCTTCCATTGTGACACCGGGTGCCCATATCGTGTGGCGGCCACCACATCGCAGTGAGTGAACGGGAGGAAGCATCCCATGAGCGAATCCCAGCACGACGCGACCGGCACCGCCCCGGCCGACGGGGTGGAGGACGACCTGCTCGTCGAGGAAGTGTCGATCGATGGCATGTGCGGCGTCTACTGAACCGGGCGGGGGGGCCGGGTTCGACCCCGGCCGCCCGCACCGGCTGAGCCCGACCGTCTCGCTGCGCCCGGAGCGCTTCGGGGCGCTCGTCTACGACTTCACCACGCGGCGGCTGTCGTTCCTGAAGACGCCGGAACTCGTCGCCGTGGTCCGCGAACTGGAGCACCAGCCGGACGTGCGCGCCGCGCTCACCGCCGCCGGTGTGCCCGCCGAGCAGCACCCGCGCTACCTGACCGCCCTCGCCGGACTGCGCGAGGCGGGCACCATCCGGCCCCGCGACTGAACCGCCCCGCGAGGAGGCGCACATGCGGCTTGTCGAGCACTTCCAGCACGGCCTGGACTCCCCCATCTGCCTCACCTGGGAACTCACCTACGCGTGCAACCTGTCCTGCGTGCACTGCCTGTCCGCGTCCGGGCGGCGCGACCCGCGCGAGCTGTCCACCGCGGAGTGCAAGGCCGTCCTCGACGAGCTGCAGCGGATGCAGGTGTTCTACGTGAACATCGGCGGCGGCGAGCCGACCGTGCGCGCCGACTTCTGGGAACTCGTCGAGTACGCCGTGGACCACCAGGTGGGGGTCAAGTTCTCCACGAACGGGGTGCGGTTGACGCCGGAGCGGGCGCGGTGGCTGGCGGGCACCGACTACGTGGACGTGCAGCTGTCCCTCGACGGGGCGACCGCAGAGGTCAACGACCGGGTGCGCGGGACGGGCTCCTACGACACGGCGATGGCGGCGATGCGCAACCTGCGCGATGCCGGGTTCCGCGACTTCAAGATCAGCGTCGTGCTGACCAGGGAGAACGTCGACCAGCTGGACCGGTTCAAGGAGATCGCGGACGAGCACGGCGCGCAGCTGCGCCTCACCCGGCTGCGGCCGTCCGGGCGCGGCGCCGACGTGTGGGACGAGCTGCACCCGGCCGCCGGGCAGCAGCGGGAGATCTACGACTGGCTCGTCGCGCACGGCGAGGGCGTGCTCACCGGAGATTCGTTCTTCCACCTCAACGCGCTCGGCTCCACGCCGCTGCCGGGGCTGAACCTGTGCGGCGCCGGACGCGTGGTGTGCCTGATCGACCCGATCGGCGACGTCTACGCCTGCCCGTTCGCGATCCACTCCGAATTCCTCGCGGGCAACGTGCGCGACGACGGCGGATTCGGCGCGGTGTGGCGGGAATCCGAGCTGTTCGAGCGGTTGCGCGCGCCGCAGACCGGCGGCGCGTGCACGTCCTGCACCGCCTACGACGCGTGCCAGGGCGGGTGCATGGCGGCGAAGTTCTTCACCGGCCTGCCGCTGGACGGGCCGGACCCGGAATGCGTGCTGGGCAACGGGGAACGCGCGCTGGCCGGGGTCGGGGCCGCGGTGCCGAAACCGGACAAGGACCACTCGCACCGCACCGCGCCCCGGCGGCGGCAGGAACCGGTCGCGGTCGGCATCGGCTGGGGCCCGCCGGACGAGCAGCCGGTGCCGGACCGGGCCTGCGACACCAGTCCCCTCGCCGGTTTCCGCCCCTGACCCGAGCGGCCCGGCCGAACCCGGCGGGTCCGGCCACCCGCTTCCCACGGAAGGCTCCCACCACATGAGCGGATCTGCGGTCGGACTCACCGAGCCGGTGCGGCTCGCCGGGCGCGCGGCGCCGTCCCGGGTGCTGTTCGGGCCGCACGAGACGAACCTCGGCGACGGGCGCGCGCTGTCCGGCGCCCACGCCGCCCACTACGCCGAGCGGGCCGCGGGCGGCGCCGGAGTCGTGGTCACCGAGGTCGCGAGCGCACACGGCTCGGACTGGCCCTACGAACGCGCCCCGCTGGCCGCCGAGTGCGGTCCGGGCTGGGCGGCGGTCGTGGCGGCCTGCCGGCCGCACGGGACGCTGGTGCTGGCGGGCCTCGGGCACGCGGGCTCGCAGGGTTCGTCGGCGCGGTCGCAGTCGGCGCTGTGGGCGCCGTCGCGGGTCGCGGACGTGGCGAGCCGGGAACTGCCGATGGCGGTGGAACCGCGCGAGATCCGCGCTCTCCTCGGAGGTTTCGCCACCGCCACCCGGATCGCCGTCGAGTCCGATGTGGACGGTGTGGAGATCGGCGCCGGGCAGTTCTCGCTGCTGCGCCAGTTCTTGTCCGGCCTGACGAACCAGCGCGCCGACGAGTACGGCACCGACCGGTCCCGGCTGCTGCGGGAAGTGCTCGCCGCGGTGCGCGCCGAGCGCGGCGCCGGCCGGGTGCTGGGCCTGCGGCTGTCCTGCGACGAGCTCGCGCCGTGGGCCGGCATCACCCCGGAGCAGGCTGCCGAACTCGCCGCCGCGCTCGCCCCCGAGGTGGACTACCTGGCCGTGGTGCGCGGTTCCGCGATGGGCACCGCCGCGACCACGCCCGACGCGCACGCGGAACCCGGGTTCAACCGCGAGCTGTGCCGCGCGGTGCGCGCGGCCGTGACCGGGGCAGCTCCGGTGGTGTTGCAGGGCTCCGTGGTCGATCCGGCGCAGGCGCAGGCCGCGCGGGACGACGGGACGGCGGACCTGGTGGAGATGACGCGCGCGCAGCTCGCCGACCCGGCCCTGGTGCGGAAGGTCCGGGCGGGGCGCCGGATCCGGCCGTGCGCGCTCACCAACCAGCAGTGCCGGGTGCGCGACGACCGCAACCCGCTGGTGAGCTGCCTCGGCGAACCGCGCACCGGGCACGAGACCACGGACCCGGCCCCGGCCCCGGCCCCGGCCCCGGACGGGAGCGGGAACGGACGACCGGTGCTGGTGGCCGGTGGCGGGCCTGCCGGGCTGGAGGCCGCGCGGGTGCTGGCGCTGCGCGGGCATCCGGTGCGGCTGGTGGAGCGCACCGACCGGCTCGGCGGGATGCTGGCGCTCGCGGCGCTGCTGCCCGGCCGGGGGCGGCTCGGCGCGCTGGTCGACTGGCTCGCCGCGGAGGTCCGGGAGCTCGGCGTCCCGATCACCACCGGCGCGGACGCCCGACCCGAACCGGGGGAATTCCTCGTCGCCGCAACGGGTTCCGCACCCGGACCGCGGCACTACGAGAGCGCCGGAACGGTGCTGGAGGCCGCCGACCTGCTGCGCGCGGTCCGCGACGGGCGGCTCGACGAGGTGCTGCCGGACGGCCCGGTCGCCGTGTTCGACCCGGTCGGCGACGCCACCGGGGTCGCCGTCGCCGAACTCCTCGCCGGCACCGGACGGGAGGTCTCGATCATCAGCCAGGACCAGGTGATCGGCACCCAGCTGGCCCGCACCGGCGACCTCGCCGACGCCAACGGGCGGTTGCAGCGCGCCGGGGTGGTGCTCGCCAAGCGCAGCCTGCTGCGCGCGGTGCGGCCCGGCGAAGTGCTGCTGGCCGACGTGTTCACCGGCGCCGAACGGACCCTGCCCGCCGAGCTCGTCGTGCACTGCGGGCACCGGCTGTCCGACCCCGTCCCGCTGCCGGACTTCGCGGCGGCCGCCGGGGACCGGGTGGCGCCGCGCACCGCGCACGAGGCCATCCGGGAGGGGCGCCGCGCCGCGCTCGCCCTCTCCCGCGACCTGGCGGTGACGGCATGAGCGCCACCGGCCGCTACCGGCACCTGTTCCGGCCGCTGCGGCTCGGACCGGTCACCGTCGCGAACCGCATCGTGTTCTCCGCGCACCTGACGAACTACGCCGAGGGCGGGCTGCCGACCGAGCAGCACGCCGCCTACTACGCGGCGCGGGCCGCGGGCGGCGCCGGGCTGATCATCACCGAGGAGCACTCCACCCACCCCACCGACTGGCCGTACGAGAAGCTGATCCACGGCTTCCACCCCGAGGTCGTGCCCGGCTACCGGCGGATCACCGAGGCGGTGCACGCGCACGGGGTGCCGATCTTCGCGCAGCTCAACCACAACGGCGGGCAGGCGTCCGGGATGTACTCGCGGCTGCCGGTGTGGGCGCCGTCGCCGGTGCCGGACCCGCTGTTCCGCGAAGTGCCGAAGGCCGTGGACCACGCCGAGATCGACGAGGTCGTCGCCGGGTACGCGACCGTGGCGCGGCACTGCCGGGACGGCGGTTTCGACGGCGTGGAGCTGCAGTGCTCGCACTCGTCGATCGTGCGCGGTTTCCTGTCCCCGGCGACGAACGCGCGCACCGACGAGTACGGCGGCGCGCTGCCGAACCGGGCTCGGCTGCTGCTGCGGCTGGTCGCGGCGGTGCGGGAGGTGATCGGGCCGGATCTGGCGCTGGGCGTGCGGTTGTGCGGCGACGAGCTCATCGACGGCGGCACCACCATCGACGAGGCGGTGGCGGTGGCGCGGCTGGTCGAGGCGACCGGCGCCGTGGACTACGTGAACACCTCGATCGGGGTCGCCACCGCCACGCTGCACATGATCGAGGCGTCGATGAGCGTGCCGCCCGGCTACGCCCTGTTCATCCCGAGCGCGCTGCGCAAGGCGGTGGAGCTGCCGGTGGTCGGGGTGGGCCGGTTCAAGGACCCGGTGCAGGCCGACCGCGCGCTGGCCGACGGGCACGCGGACCTGATCGGCGTGGTGCGCGGCCAGATCGCCGACGCGGACTTCGCCGCCAAGGCGCGCTCCGGGCACGCCGCCGACATCCGCACCTGCCTGTCCTGCAACCAGGAGTGCGTCGGCCGGATGGGCCTGAACCGCTGGCTCGGCTGCATCGAGAACCCCCGCACCGGCAACGAATCCGTGCCGCTGCCGTCACCTCGCGCCGCGAAGCGGGTCGTGGTCGTCGGCGGTGGTCCGGGCGGGTTGCAGGCCGCGGCGACGGCCGCGCAGCGCGGGCACCGGGTGACGCTGCTGGAGCGCCGCTCCACCACCGGCGGGCAGGTCGCGGTGGCGGCGAGCGTGCCGCAGCGCGCCGAATTCCTCGACGTGGTGCGGAATTCGCTCGCCGAGTGCCGCCGGTACGGCGTCGAGGTCCGCACCGGGGAGCACGCCACCGCCGAGTCGCTGCGCGCGCTGCGACCCGACGTGGTGGTCCTGGCGACGGGCGCGCGGCCGCAGCGCCCGCACTGGGCAGGCGACCTGGCGCGCGTGGTGGACGTGCGGGACGTGCTGGAGGGACGCGCGGCGCCGTCCGGGCAGGTGCTGGTGGTGGACGAGCTCGGGTTCCACCAGGCGACCTCGGTGGCCGAGCTGCTCGCGGACCGGGGCTGCGCGGTGCGGATCAGCACCCCCGGGATGGTCGTCGGCCAGGACCTCGGCATCACGCTGGACCTGGAGTCGTTCGCGGTGCGCGCCGCCGCCAAGCGCATCGAGCAGACCACCGACGAGGTGGTGCTCGACGCCTCCGCCGCGGACGACGGCCGGGTGCGGGTGCAGCTGCTCAAGCACACCACCGGCGCGAGCGGCGCGGAGGTGTTCGACTGGGTGGTGTGCGCGACGCACCAGGAGCCCGAAGAGGAGCTGTGGCTGGAGCTGTCCGCGTCCGGCGAGCTGCCCGTCCACCGGGTCGGTGACTGCGTGGCGCCGCGGCGGGCGCATGCGGCGGTGCTGGAAGGACATCGGGCGGCGGTGGCGCTGTGAAGGGGGAGGTGGTCGCGGTGCTGGTCGTGCGGGACGGCAGGCCGCCGGTGGGCGGGGACGATGCCGTCGCGGAGGCCGGTGGCGCCGCGGTGCTGGTCGGTTCCGGCTGCCGCCGGGCGGTCGTGGAGCTGCCGCCGCTGCGCCGGGCGTGGTGCGCGGAGGCCGGGGACTTCGCGCCGGGCGCGTACGCCGCCGCGCTCGCGCCGCTGCTGGCGGAGGTGCCGCGGGTGGTGCTGCCGGGTTCGCCGGACGGCCGGGACCTCGCGCCCCGGCTGGCGGCCGCGCTGGACCGGCCGCTGCTGGCGGGAGCCACCCGCACCGACGCGGCGGGCACGGACCTGGTGCGCTGGGACGGCAGGCTCACCGCGACCGTCCGCACCCCGGCGCGCTGCGTGGTGTCGCTGGTGCCCGGGGTGCGCGGCGCGCTGCCCGCGGGCGGTCCCCCCGAAGTGTCCGATGTGGACGTTCTGCTTCCGCCGGTTCCGGACGCGGAGGTGCTGGAGGTGCTGGAACCGGATCCGGCGACCGCCGAGCTCGGCGAGGCGCGTCGGCTGCTCGGCGCCGGGGCGGGGCTCGCCCGCGGAGACCTGACCGGGCCGGAATCCGTGGCGCTGCTGGAAGAACTCGCCGCCGCCCTCGGTGCCTCCGTCGGAGCGACCCGCGTGGTCACCGACGCCGGGTGGGCCGCTCCCGGGAGGCAGATCGGCACCACCGGTGCCGTGGTGTCCCCCGAGCTGTACCTGGCCTTCGGCGTGTCCGGCGCCGCCCAGCACCTCGGCGGACTCGACGCACCCGGGCACGTGGTGTCGGTGAACACCGACGCCAGCTGCCCCATGACCGCGATGGCCGATCTCGGCCTCGTCACCGACGCGCAACGGCTGCTCGCCGAACTGGTGCGCAGGCTCGCCCGGAACGAGGAGGACCACCATGTCTGACCGGGGTGCCGGGCCGTCCACCGCCGCCGTGCCGATATCACGGCCGCAGCGCTACGACTTCGACGCCGTCGTCGTCGGCGCCGGGCCCGCCGGATCCGCCGCCGCGCTGGAACTGGCCCGCGCCGGGCGGAGCGTGGCGCTGCTGGAACGCGGACCGTTCCCCGGTTCGAAGAACGTCTACGGCGGCGTCGTCTACGGACGGGTCCTCGACGGGCTGATCCCCGGCTGGCAGCAGGAGATGCCGGTGCAGCGGTGGGTGACCCGCAGGCAGACGATGGTGCTGTCCGGGGAGCGCTCGCTGACCGTCGACTTCCGCAACGAGAACTGGGGCCGGGCACCGCACAACGGCGCCACCACGCACCGCGCCGAGTTCGACCCGTGGCTCGCCGAGCACGCGCAGCGGGCCGGGGCGGTGCTGGTGCCGTCCACGGTGGCGGTGGCGCTGCTGCGGACCGCCGACGGCGCCGTGCACGGGGTGCGCACCGACCGGCCGGACGGCGACCTCACCGCGCGGGTCGTGCTGGCCTGCGACGGGGTGAACTCGTTCCTGGCGAAGCAGGCCGGTCTGCTCGGCGGCGACCAGGCCTCGCACACCACCCTCGGTGTGAAGGAGACGCTGGCGCTGCCGCGCGGGGTCATCGACGAGCGCTTCGGCGTCACCGGCAGCGGCGGCGTGGACGTGGAGATGCTCGGCTGCACCGGGAAGGTGCCCGGCGGCGGATTCCTCTACACCAACGCGGAATCGGTGAGCATCGGCCTCGTCCTCGGCCTGCGCGGCCTCGCGCGGGCGAAGGTGCGCCCGGAGCACCTGCTGGCCGAGCTGAAACGGCACCCGTCGATCGCGCCGCTGGTGCGCGGCGGCGAACTCGTCGAGTACTCCGCGCACCTCATCCCCGAAGGCGGCTACCGGACGATGCCGCCGCTGATCGCCGACGGGCTGCTGCTGGCCGGGGACGCGGCCGGGATGTGCCTGGCGGCGGGGATCTGGCTGGAGGGCGTGAACTTCGCGCTCGGCTCCGGCATGTGCGCGGGCCGCGCCGCGGCCACCGCGCTCGCCACCGGCGACACCTCGGCGGCCGGTCTCGCCGGGTACCGCTCCGCGCTGCGGAGCTCCTTCGTGCTCGCCGACCACGAACGGCTGCGCGACGCGCCGGGGCTCGTGCTGTCCGAGCGGATGCAGCAGCGGTATCCCGGCCTGCTGTGCGACTTCGCCGAGTCCGTGTTCGCAGTGGACAATCCGCGGCCGAAACCCGGATTCCGCGCGTTGCTGCGCCGGGCCGCGAAGCGCAACGGGGTGCGGATGCGGGACCTCGCCAAGGACGCCCTCACCGGCTTGCGGACCTTCGGCTGATCGGACGGGAAGGAAGGGACGGCGATGGTCGATCCGTACCACGACATTTCCTTCGAGGAGCGGATGTCCCACGTGGACTTCCGGGTGTCCGGGCAACCGCACATCGCGGTGGACACCGAGGTGTGCCGCTCCTGCACGACCCGCGCGTGCGTGACCGCGTGCCCGGCGAACCTGTTCGTGCCCACCGACGACGGCGGCATCCTGTTCAACTACGAGCAGTGCTTCGAGTGCGGCACCTGCTACCAGGTGTGCGACGAGAGCGGCGCCATCACCTGGGAGTACCCGGCGGGCGGCCACGGCGTCGTGTTCCGTAAGGGGTGAGCGGGATGTTCGTGGTAGTGGCGCTGCGCTGGGTGGACGAGCGGGCCGAGGTGGATCCGCTGTCCGGCCGGGTGCGGACGTCGGACCGGTCCGCGGGCGCCTCCGCCGCGGACGCGGCGGCGCTGGAGCTGGGCCTGCGGCTGGCCGGGTTCACCGGCGGCCGGTGCGCGGCGGTGAGCCTCGCCCCGGCGGGCGCGGATGAGCTGCTGCGCGGGGCGCTGGCCTCCGGCGCGGACGAGGTGCTGCGGGTCGAACCGGCCGGGGTACCCGATCCGCGGGCCGCCGATTCCGGCGCGGGCACGGCGGTGGCGCTCGCCGCCGCGGTCCGCGAGCGGTTCGGCGCGCCCGACCTGGTGCTCACCGGGGACCACTCGCCGGACCGCGGGACCGGTGCCATCCCGGCGCTGCTGGCCGCCGAGTTCGGCTGCGCGCAGGCGCTCGGCCTGGTGTCCCTCGACACCGAACCCGCCGCCGACGGCCGGTTGCGGGCACTGCGCAGGCTGGACCGGGGGCGCCGGGAGCGGCTGGCGGTGCCGCTGCCCGCCGTGTGCTCGGTGGAGGCCGCCGGGGTGCGCCCGCGCACCGCCGCGCTCCCCGCCGTGCTGGCGGCGCGTTCCGCCGAGGTCTCGGTCGTCGCGGCCCGCGCCACCGCGGACCCGCCACCGCTCACCGCCGCACACGGCTACCGGCCGCGCGCCAAGGAACTGCTCGCGCCCGCCGGGGCCGAACCGCTGTCCAGGCTGCGGGTGCTGACCGGCGTCGGCCAGCGGTCCGACCCGCCACGCGTGGTGGTCACCGACGACCCGGCGGAAGCCGCCGACGAGCTGCTGGCATTCCTGCGCGCCGAGGGTCACCTCGATGGCTGAGCGGGTGGCGGTGGTGACCGGCGCGGCCCGCGGCATGGTGCGGGCGGTGCTGCGGCGGCTCGCCGGGCACGGCTGGCGGGTGGTGGCGGTGGACCGCTGCGCCGACGACCCCCGGGTGCCCTACCCGCTGGGCACCGCCGAGCAGCTGGCCGAGCTCGCCGCCGAGCACCCGGACGCCGTGCTCGACGTGGCCGCCGACGTGCAGGACCCGCGGGAGCTGCGCGACGCGGTCGCCCTCGCCGAGCAGCGCTTCGGCGGCCTGGACGCCGCCGTCGCCGCCGCGGCGCTCATGGCGGGCGGGCACCCGTTCTGGGAGGCCGACGAGTCCGAGTGGGCGGCGTCGTTCTCCGTCGGCGTGGACGGCACCGCGCACCTGGCGCGCGCCGCCGTGCCCGCGCTGCTGCGCCGTCCCGAGCCGCGGACCGGGCGGTTCGTGGCGCTGGCCTCCGCGGCCGCGCACACCGGGCTGTGGCGGCTCACCTCCTACAACGCGGCCAAGCACGCCGTGCTGGGGCTGGTGCGGGGGCTGGCGACCGACCTGCGCGGCACCGGGATCTGCGCCACCGCCGTCTCCCCCGGCTCGACGCGCACCGAGATGCTGCGGGCCACCGCCGAGATCTACGGTCTGTCCGATGTGGACGAGTTCGCCGAGCACCAGCTCACCGAACGGATCTTGGAGCCCGACGAGGTGGCGGCCGTGGTCGAATTCCTGTGCTCGCCCGCTTCGTCCGCGATCACCGGCACCGCGGTGCACGCCGACGGCGGGTTCACCGCATGAGCGCACCGGTCCCCCCGGGCACGCGGCTGGTGCCGGACCCGTCGCTGCGGCGCGCCCGCGACGGGCAGGTGCTGCTGGGCGGCTCCCCGGTGCGGCTGCTGCGGGTGGGGGCGCGCGCCGCGCGGCTGGTGGACCGGTGGTTCGCGGGCGAACCGGTGCGGGAGGGCGGCGCGCTGGCGCGGCGGCTGCTGGATTCCGGGCTCGCCCACCCGGAGCCGCCCGCGGGCGAGCTGGGGCCCGCCGACGTGACGCTGGTGGTGCCGGTGAAGGACGATCCGGCCGGCCTGGCGCGGGTGCTGGCCGCGACCGCCGAACTGCCGCACCGGATCGTCGTCGACGACGGCTCGCGGGAGCCCGCCGCCGAGCTCCGGCATCCGGTCGCGCGCGGGCCCGCGGCCGCCCGCAACACCGGCTGGCGGCGGGCGCGCACCGAACTCGTCGCGTTCCTCGACGCCGACGTGCTGCCCGAACCGGGGTGGCTCGCGCCGCTGCTGCGCCAGTTCACCGATCCCGCCGTGCACGCGGTGGCGCCCCGCGCCCGCGGCGCCGCGGGCGGCGGGGCGATCGCCTGCTACGAGGCCGACCGCGGCGGGCTCGACCTCGGGGCGCTGCCCGCGGGCGTGCGGCCGATGAGCCGGGTCGGCTACGTGCCCAGCGCCGCGCTCGTGGTGCGCCGGGCCGCGCTGGCCGAGCTCGGCGGGTTCGACGAGGCGCTGCGCTTCGGCGAGGACGTGGACCTGGTGTGGCGGATCGTCGACTCCGGCGCGGTGGTGCGCTACGTGCCCGGGTCGGTGGTGCGGCACCGGCCGCGCAGCGGGTTGCGGTCCTGGCTGCGGCAGCGCTTCGACTACGGCACCTCCGCCGCCCCGCTGGCCCGCCGCCACCCGGGCAGGCTCTGCTGCGCCCGGCTGTCGCCGTGGAGCGCGGCGTCCTGGACGGCGCTGGTGGCGGGGCGGCCGGTGCTGGCCGCGGGGCTCGCGACGGGCAGCGCCGCCGTGCTGCCGTGGAAGCTGCGGGCGCACGGCGTGCCGGGCCGGGAGGCGTGGCGGCTGGCGGTGCGCGGGCACCTCGGCGCGGGGCGGCTGCTGGCGGAGGCGGTGCGGCGCGCCTGGTTCCCGCTGCTGCTGGTCTCGCGGCGGAGCCGCGCGGTGCTGCTGGTGGCGGCGCTGCCCTGCGCGTGGGAGGCGCTGCGGCACCGGCGCGGACCCGGCTGGTTCGCGCTGCGGCTGCTCGACGACCTCGCCTACGGGTGCGGGGTGTGGGCCGGGTGTGCGCGGGAACGGTCGGCGGCGCCGCTGCTGCCGCGGTTCACCGGGAGGACGACGCGATGAGCCTGGGCGCGCTGCGCTGGACCGAACTCGACGACGCCGCGCGGGTGCTGGCGATCCCGCTCGGTGCCACCGAGCAGCACGGGCCGCACCTGCCGCTGCGCACCGACACCGCCATCGCCGAAGCGCTCTGCGCCCGGCTGGCCCGGCGGCTGCCGGAGGTCGTCGTCGGCCCGGCCGTGCCCTACGGCGCCAGCGGGGAGCACGCCGCCTTCCCCGGCACGCTCTCCATCGGGCACGAGGCGCTGTGGCTGCTGCTGGTGGAGCTGGTGCGGTCCGCGGACCGGTTCACCGGGGTGGTGCTGGTGAACGGGCACGGCGGCAACCTGCCCACAGTGCACCGGGCCGCCGAGCAGCTGCGCGGCGAGGGCAGGCGCGTGCTGGCGTGGTGCCCGGACGGGCCGGCCGACGACAGCCACGCCGGACGCACCGAGACCTCCGCGATGCTGCACCTGCATCCGGGCGAGGTCACCCTCCCGGACGCCGCCGCGGGCAGCACCGAACCGCTGCCCCGGATCATCGACCGGTTGCGCGGCGGCGGAGTCCGCGCCGTGAGCCCCAACGGCGTCCTAGGCGACCCCGCGGGCGCGACCGCCGCCGAGGGCGCGGTCCTCCTCGCCCGGTGGACCGAGGCCCTCACCACCGCGGTGACCCGCTGGCTGACCGGCTGAGCCCTGCGCTCGTCCGGACCGCCGGCTGGACCCCAGCCCGACACGTCGACGCCCACCCGCCCGGCGTGCGCGGACTGGTGGGCCGTCGACTCGTGGAGATCGTCCGGTGAGCGGGCCGCCCGTTCGGAGCGGATCGCCCACCCGGATCAGCGCGGTGCGGGAACGGTGCGGCCGCGCTGGGGTTCGGGGTTCCCGCCGTGCAGGAAGCGGTGGCGGGCGTCGGCGATCCGGCGGGACTCGTCCCACATGGTGTGCAGGAACTCCGGGCGAACCCTCCTGGCGCGGACGGACGAACGAGTGGACATGGGACCCCCGGTTTCGATCAACGTGGCACGGTGCGGCGCCCGTCCGGTCACCCGGCGAGCGCCCCACCCGGGTGCCCGGTCACCCGGCGGAGCAAACCGCTCACTCCGCGGCGCGCCGGACGAGCGCCTCCAGATCGGTGTGGCAGCGGCGGATCCAGTGCTCGTGCTCCGGTTTCAGCAGCACGCTGCGCAGCACCCGCGCGGTCGGCACGTCGGCGCGCAGCCGGTGGCCGCGCCGCGCCAGGTCGGCCGCGGTGACCTCCATCGCCGCCAAGTGCACGGCTTCGCCGGGCTCGGCGCGCATCCCGCCGTGCAGCACCCACTGGGTGCGCTCGTCCAGCGCGGCCATGCCGGGCGCGGCGGGCACGATGCCGAGCACGTCGAGCTCCGGCCGCTGGTACGCGGACAGCACCGTCGAGTCCGCCAGCAGCTCCGCCCAGCCCAGCGCGGCCCGCCTGCCCGCGCGCAGCACCCGGCCGAGGCCGTCCGGCGTGGGCGGCAGCACCCGCAGCGTCAGCCACAGCGCGGCAGCGGCGGCCCCGGATCGGGAGCATTCCAGGGAGATCTCGCCCAGGTGCGGTTCCGCTGAGGTGAAGTACGTCCACGGCGACTCGTGCCGGTAGTACCGCTCGACCGCGGGGTCCGCGAACAGCACCGCCCCGCACCCGTAGGGCTGCAGGCCGTGCTTGTGCGGGTCCACCACGACCGAGTCGCACTCGGCGATGGCGCGGAACGGCGCGGCGGCCACCCCGTCCGGCGCGTCGTCGGCGATGAGCGCGAAGAACCCGCCGCAGGCCGCGTCGACGTGGATCCGGAAGTCGTGCCGCCACCGCAGGTCCAGCACCTCGTGGATCGGGTCGACGGCACCGAGCCCGGTGGTCCCGGCGGTGAGCACCACGGTCCCGATGTCCTGCTCCCCCAGCAGCGAATCCAGCGCCGCCACGTCGATCCGCCCTACCGCGTCCACCGGGATCGGCACCGAGCGCACGCCCAGCAGACGGCACATCCGGGCGTGCGTGTAGTGCGCGTCCGCGCTGTGCGCGATGGCCGCTCCGGGCCGGGTTTCCCTTGCCACGTAGAGGGATTCGAGGTTCGCGATGGTGCCGCTGCCGGTGAGGTGGCCCAGCGCGCCCGGCATCCCCAGCATCGCCGCGAGCCGGTCCACCGCCTCCCGCTCCAGCCCGGTGGTGGCCGGGCCCCCGTCGAGCGCGTGGTTGTTCGGGTTCAGCAGCATCGCCGCCAGGTAGCCGACGACGGCCGCCGGGTGCGGCGGCTTGATCAGCTGTCCGAGGTAGCGGGGGTGGTGGAACGGGTAGGTGCCGCGCAACCGGTCGAGCAGTTCGGCGAACGCGGGGCCGAACTCCTCGTCGGGCACGACGGCGTCCGGGTGCGGCGCGAACTCGCCGAATTCCCGTTGCCACGCAACGATCTCGGCCACCGCCCGGTCCACCCACGCGCGCAGGTCCATCCGCTCCTCCTCGTGTCCGGCGCCCCACAAGGAACCACGCGCGAGCGGGTGCGGCCAGCACCGCGGGAAAGCAGAACCCGTTGGTTCAGCGGGAAATCAGGGTCGATAGTCCTCTGTGCAAGCTCGGTGACATGGCGTTTACTCGTTGTCAGGTCGGGTTGTTCCGCCACATGGGGGGCACCTACCTTTCGGAAAGCCACTGGAGGAGTGCGCCGATCTCCGGGCCCGGCCCGGGCGGCATCACCAGCGGTCCGATGTCCAACGACGACACCGACCGACGAGCGGAATGTCGACGATGACGTTCTTCTCCGGGGGAAGTCGGCAATGCGGAAAGGTGCATGGCGATGGGCAAAGGCAGCAGCGTTTTCGTGTACGTGAACAACAACCGCCGCCGCAAGCACGGCTGGGGCAACGGTTGGGGACACGGCTGGGGCCACGGCTGCGGCTGCAAGTAACAGCTTGGCTCAACGTCCGGGTGACGCCCGCACCTTCCCTGGTGCGGGCGTCACGCCCGTCGGCAACAGGGGGTAAGTCGTGCGGGGACCGATTCGGTGGTTGTTCGATCCACCGGTCGCCGAAGAGGCGGGTTTGGTGGAGACCGCGCCATCGATCGGGGTGCGGGAGGTGTTCCGGCGGTTCTGGCCGGACGCGCGACCGTTCCGCTGGTACATGGTGCTCAGCTTGGGGTTGGTGCTGGTGTCGCCGCTGCTGGACGCGGCGGCGATCTGGTTGTTCAAGGTCCTCATCGACGACGTGCTGACGCCGCGGGACTTCTCGCTGTTCCCGCTGGTGGCCGTCGCGTACGCGGGGATCACGATCGTGATGGGCATCGTCGGGTTCGGCGAGAGCTACCTGACGGTGTGGATCGGTGAGCACTTCCTGAACCGCTTGCGGATCCGGGTGTTCACCCACCTGCACACGTTGTCGGTGGACTTCTTCGACCGGCGCAGGCTCGGCGACACGCTGAGCAGGCTCACCACCGACGTGGCGTCCATCGAGAGCCTGGTGCTGTCGGGCATCACGCAGACGGTGGCGTCGCTGGTGAAGATCGTGGTGTTCGCCGGGGTGCTGTTCTACCTGGACTGGCGGCTCACGGTGGTGGCGCTGCTGGTCGTCCCGCTGTTCCTGGCGGTGGCGCGGTTCTTCGCGATGCGCATCAAGTCGGCGTCCCGGGAGGTCGCCGGCCGCACCGGGTCGATCGGCACGGTCGCGGAGGAAAGCCTCGGCAACGCCCCGCTGATCCAGGCCTACGGCCGCGAGTCCGCGGAGGTGCGGCGGTTCACCCGGCAGAGCCGGTCCAGCCTGTCCGCGGAGCTGTCCGCGGCCCGCATCGGCGGCCTGTTCGAGCCGCTGGTGGACCTGCTGGAAGTGCTGGCGATCATGGCGATCGTCGGCGTCGGCATCTGGGAGCTGGCGTCCGGCCGGATCACCCTCGGCGGGCTGCTGGCGTTCCTGGTGTACCTGTCGCAGCTGTACTCGCCGGTGAGCAACCTCGGCCAGCTCTCGAACGTGATCTACGGGGCGGCGGCGAGCGCGGAACGCATCCTGGAGCTGTTCGACCAGCGCCCGCACGTGCCCGCCCCGCGGAACCCGAAGCGGCTGGACCGGGTGCGCGGCGCGGTGCGGCTGGACCGGGTCGGGTTCCACTACCCGGACACCGCCGACGAGGTGCTGCACGACGTGGACCTCACCGCGGAGCCCGGGGAACGCGTCGCCGTCGTCGGCGCCAGCGGCGCGGGGAAGTCGACGTTGACGAAGCTGCTGCTGCGGTTCTACGACCCGGACCGCGGCAGCATCTCGCTGGACGGCGCGGACCTGCGCGAGCTGGACCCGAAGGAGCTGCGCTCGCACATCGCGATCGTGCTGCAGGAGACGCTGCTGCTGGACGGCACGATCGAGGACAACATCCGCGCGGGCAAACCGGATGCGGACCGCGCGGAACTGGTGGACGCCGCGCGCGCCGCCGACGCGCACGACTTCATCGCCGCGCTGCCCGACGGGTACGAGACGCGCGTCGGACAGCGCGGCAGGTTGCTCTCCGGCGGGCAGCGCCAGCGCATCGCGATCGCCCGCGCGATGATCCGGGACGCGCCGATCCTGCTGCTGGACGAGCCGACCGCGAGCCTGGACGCCGAGGCGGGGCAACGGATCCTCGGCCCGCTGAACCGGTTGATGGCGGGGCGGACCACGATCGTCATCTCGCACAACCTGCTCACCGTCACCGACGCGGACAAGATCCTCTACTTGGACCACGGCCGGGTCACCGGCCTCGGCACGCATTCGGAGCTGCTGGCGGGCAACAACGGCTACGCGCACCTCTACCACCTGCACCACCCGTCGGAGGAAGTGGTGCACGGCGCGCCCGCGCAGCGCAACGGCGGGACGCGGGAGCACACGTGACAGCGCAACGACAACCGGGCGGCCACCCGCCGCCCCCGTCCAGGAGGTGCCCATGAAGATCACGTGCGTAGGTGCTGGACCGGCCGGGCTGTACTTCGCGATCTCGGCGAAGCTGCGCGACGCCGGGCACGACATCACCGTCATCGAGCGTGATCCGCCGGGCGCCACCTACGGGTGGGGCGTCGTGTACTGGGACAACCTGCTCGATCCGCTGTACGCCAACGATGCGGAGAGCGCGCAGCAGATCCGGTCCGCGTCCACGCTGTGGCAGGAGCAGCAGATCGTCCTCGGCGGCACCGACTACGGTTTCCTAGGCGGCTACGGGTTCAGCGTGAACCGGGCGACGCTGCTGGACGTGCTGGCCGAACGCGCCACCGACCTGGGCGTGGACGTCCACTACGAGCAGGACGTGCAGAGCCTCGACGAGCTCGCCGACAGCGACCTGATCATCGGCGCGGACGGGGCGGGCAGCAAGGTGCGCTCGCTGCACGAGGACGAGTTCGGCACCCGGGTGGAGACGGGCAGCAACCCCTACATCTGGCTGGGCACGGACAAGGTCTTCGACCGGTTCACGTTCGCGTTCGAGCGGACCTCGGCGGGCTGGATCTGGTTCCACGCCTACCCGTCCAGCGCCGGCGTCAGCACCTGCATCGTGGAGACCACCGAGCAGACCTGGAAGGCGCTCGGTTTCGACGAGCGCGGCGACGAGGACGCGGTGCGGCTGCTGGAGAAGATCTTCGAGAAGCCCCTCGAAGGACATTCGCTGATCAGCAGCTCCCGGGGCGAAGCGGCGCGGTGGCAGCGGTTCACCCAGGTGCTCAACCGGAGCTGGCGGTACGAGAACGTGATGCTGCTCGGCGACGCCGCGCACACCACGCACTTCAGCATCGGCTCCGGCACCCGGCTGGCCATCATGGACGCGATGATCCTGGCGCAGAAGCTGCACGACCACGAGCACCTGGACACCGCGCTGCGCGACTTCGACCAGCAGGGCCGCAGCGCGCTGCGCCCGCTGCAGGCGGCCGGGCGCACCAGCATGGCCTGGTTCGAGCGGGCGGACCGCTACCTCGACCGGGAGGCGGTGGACGTGGCGTACGCGATGGCCGCGCGCGGCGGCGCCCAGTCGCCGTGGCAGTACCGGATGCACCAGGCGACGCAGGTTCCGGCCGTGCGCAGGGGAATGCGCTGGTACGACAACGGGCACCGCTGGTACCTGGCCTGCCGCCGCGGCGAAGCCCTCGGCAGCCGCCCGGAGAAGTCCACCTCCCGCTGACGCACCGCGGGTGAACGGACCGTTCGTCCGATCCGCTCGGTCGAACGGGCCGTTCACCGTGCGTCAGCGGTCGAGGCGACCCGACTTGAGCGCCGCCAGGAACTCCGACCACCGCGGTCGCGGCACCGCGAAATACCCGGCGGCCCGGTCCTTCGTGTCCCGCACCGCGGCACCGCCCGCTGACCGCCCGACTTCGACGCAGTTGTCGTTCGGGTTGGAGCGGCTGGACTTGCGCCAACCCCGTGCACTCACGACGCCTCCCGCTGATCGAGGATGTCCGCGACGAGCCGGATCTCGCCTCACACACCAAGTCCTCGATCGTAGCGACCGCACCGACACATGCGGATACATCGGCAAGCTCGTGCAAGACCTGCCCACCCTCCTGTTCTCGGCGTGCACCAGGCTCTTTCCCACCCGCTCGCCCCGGACGAGCAGGGCGTCCATCCGTCAGCCCGAACCCGCTCTGTCGGTGTTGCCCGGCATGCTGTGCGGCACAGAGACGAACGGGGGCTCATGTCGACGTTGAACGATCTTCCCTACCAAAGGACCTCCCACGGGAAGGCGGAACGATGACGCTCGTCGTGCGATTGGATGACGGGACTCCGGTGCAGATCGGTGACGTCCGGGGGGTGTGGTGACCCGGTACGCGGCGGCGGACCGCGTCGTGCTGCATCTCCAACAGGAGGCCGCGGAGCTCGTGATCGGTTTCCGCGGCGGACGCGGCGCCTGCTACTGGCGACACGGCGAGAGCGACGGCGTGGTGTCCACCAGCGGGGAGAACACCGAGAGCGAGATGTACGGGGCGAACGAGATCCCCTTCCCGCCCGGCGCCGAGATCGACGCGGGCACCGTCGTCGATGCGGCCGAAGAGTTCGCGACGACCGGGGTGCGGCCGCAGTGCGTGCGGTGGACGAGCTATCGCGCGGCGATGCAGGCGGTGCCCGAGGAAGGAACGATCACGCCGGAGCTGCTGCGCGCCGTGCTCGGCGATGTCGAGGGCGAGCGGTGACCTGGACGCGGCCGGGACGGCCGCCACTCCATCGGGGGACGGATCGGGCGGGTGAGCGGCGTGGTGATCGGGTGGTCGTGCTGGTGAGCGGCGCAGGACCGACCGACGACCACGGTGTGGGAGCGGTTGACCTGCGCGATCTTGCGTCCTAGCGTCATCCGCCGTGCGCAGAACGACTTCGGGGGTGTCCTCGGCGCGGCTCGGCGGACCGGGGTTCACCCGGCGGTCGTTGCTGGCCGGCATCGGCTTGGGCGCGGTGGGCTTGACCGCCGCCGCCTGCGGCTCCAACACGGGGCGCGGTGGCTCGGCGCCCGGCTCGCTGCAGCAGTGGTACCACGCCTACGGCGAGGACGGCGTGCACGAGGCCGTGCAGCGCTACGCCGCCGAGTACCCGCAGGGCGAGGTCTCGGTGCAGTGGAACCCCGGCGACTACGACTCGAAGATCGTCACCGCGTTGCAGAACAGCGCGGTCCCCGACGTGTTCGAGGCGCAGGTCAAGGTGGACTGGGTGCGCCAGAACCAGGTGGTACCGCTGGACGACGTGCTCGGCGACGCCCGCGACGACTTCCCGGAGCAGGTGCTGGCGACCGCCACCGTCGACGGGCGGCTGTACGCGATCCCGCAGGCCGTGGACACGCAGGTGCTGTTCTACCGCAAGAGCAGGCTCGCCGACGCGGGCGTGCGCCCGCCGCGGACCGTGGACGAGCTGATCGACGCGGCGAAGCGCCTCGACTCGCCCACCTCCCGCGGCCTGTTCGTCGGCAACGACGGCGGCGTCGGCGTGCTCGCCGGGCCGTTGCTGTGGTCCGCGGGCCTGGACTACCTCACCCCCGACCAGCGGAGCACCGGGTTCGACGATCCACGAGCCGCCGTCGCGTTCGGCAAGCTCGCCGAGCTGGGCGACTCCGGCCTGCTGCTCGGCGCACCCGCCGACTGGTCCGATCCGAGCGCGTTCATCGACGGGCTCGCCGCCATGCAGTGGACCGGGCTGTGGAACATCCCGAAGGTCGCGGCCGCTCTCGGCGACGACTTCGGCGTGCTGCCGTTCCCGCGCCTCGACGACCAGGGCGCGCCGTCGGTGCCGATCGGCGCGTACGGCGCGATGGTCAACGCCCGCAGCTCGGACGTGGCCGCCGCGAAGGACTTCGTGCGCTGGCTGTGGGTCGACCGCACCGACCACCAGCTGGAGTTCGCCACCGCGTTCGGCTTCCACCTGCCGGCCCGGGACAGCCTCACCGGCCGGGCGGCGGAACTGCGCACCGGTCCGGCCGCCGACGCGGTGCGCTACACCCGGGAGCACGCCCACCTCGTCGGCGGTCCGATGTGGACTTCGGCGGCGGGCTCGGCGTTGTCCGACGCGCTGTTCCGCATCGCCCGCCAAGGCGCCGATCCCGTGGCGGAGACCCGGCAGGTCGTGTCCACTTCGGACGCCGAGTTGAAGCGCCTGCACGGGTGAGCGCCCGCACCCGCCGCGACGCCCGCGACTTCTGGCTGTTCGTCGGCCCGCTGCTGCTCGGGCTCGTCGTGTTCGCCTACGTGCCGATCGGGTGGAGCCTGTACCTGAGCTTCTTCGACGCCCGCAACACCGTCACGCCCGAGGTGTTCGTCGGCGTCGACAACTACGCCGCGATGCTGGGCAACGAGGCGTTCCTCGCCAGCCTCGGCACGTTCACCGCGTTCGCCGCGGGCATCGTGCCGCTCACCTACGCCGCCGCGCTCGCCCTCGCGCTCGCCGTGGACCGGTTGCCGGTCGCGAAGGCGTTCTTCCGGTCCGTGTTCTTCCTGCCGTTCGCCTGCTCCTACGTGGTGGCCGCGCTGATCTGGAAGACCTCGCTGTTCCCGGGGGTGAGCTCCGGGCTGGTCAACAGCGCGCTCGGCGCGTTCGGCGTCGAACCGGTGGCCTGGACCGGCACCGCCGACCCGCCGCTGTACTGGATCGTGCTCATCACCGCGCGGCTGTGGTTGCAGCTGGGCTTCTACATGCTGCTGTTCATCGCGGCGCTGCAACGCATCCCGCGGCACCTGTACGAGGCGGCGTGGCTGGACGGGGCGAAACCGGGCTGGCAGGTGTTCCGGCACATCACGCTGCCGCAGCTACGCGGCACCAGCGTCGCCGTGCTCCTGCTGCTGCTCATCGGCGCGTTCCAGGCGTTCGACGAGTTCTACAACATCCTCGGCGACGCCCGCGGTTACCCGCCGTACGGTCGGCCGCCGCTGGTGTACCTGTACTACACGGCGCTCGGCTCCGGCGGCCAGGACCTCGGCCGCGGCAGCGCCGGTGCGGTGATCCTGTCCGCGCTGATCGCGGTGGTGACCCTGGTGCAGGGCAAGGTGTTCGGCTTCGGCACCGGGCGGCAGCGGTGAGGCGCGGTGCGGCCGCCGCCGCCCGCTGGAGCGCGCTGCTGCTCGCGGCGGCGCTGTTCCTGCTGCCGTTCTACCTGCTGGTGCGCAACGGGCTCGCCACCCGCGAGGAGATCACCTCCCCGCACTGGACGTTCTGGCCCGCCCACCCGCGCTGGGAGAACATCACCGAACTCCTGTCGGCCACCGACGTGCCGTTCGCGCGCAGCCTGCTGAACTCGCTGGTGATCGCCGTGCTGCAGACCGCCGGATCGCTGGTGCTGTGCGCCGCCGCCGGGTACGGGCTGGCGCGCATCCCCTACCGGCATTCCGGGAAGGTGCTGGGCGCGGTGGTGGCCACGCTGCTGGTGCCGACCTCGGTGACGTTCGTGCCGAGCTTCGTGCTCGTGTCCAGCCTCGGCTGGCTCTCCGACCTGCGCGGGCTCGTGGTGCCCGGGCTGTTCAGCGCGTTGAACGCGGTGCTGTTCCGGCAGTTCTTCCTCGACTTCCCCGCCGATCTGGAAGACGCGGGGCGCATCGACGGGCTCGGGCGGTGGGGCGTGTTCCGGCGGATCGTGCTGCCGAACTCGACGGGGTTTTTGGCGGCCATCGGGGCGATCACGTTCATCGGCAGCTGGAACTCGTTCCTGTGGCCGCTGGTCATCGCGCAGGACTCGTCGTCGTGGACGGTGCAGGTGGCGCTGTCCGCGCTGCTCACCGCGCAGAACCCGCAGCTGAACCTGCTGTTCGCGGCGGCGGCGCTGTCCATCCTGCCGATCGTGCTGCTGTTCGCCGGGTTGCAGCGGTTCCTGGTGCGCGGCGTCACCGAGACCGGTGTCAACGGCTGACCCGAGCGGGAAACCGGCCCGTCACGGCGGTGACACGCGGCGGGTCGAGACTGGACGTCCACCCCTTCCGCGGAGAGGACCGGACATGCCGCACCTCGTGGGAATCACCGCCGTGATCACCGCCGGGCTCGCCGGGTTCTGGGCCGGGTACCGGTTCGACGCGGACCTCGCGGTCAACGCCCGTCCAGGATCCCCGCCTCGTGCGCGACGATCGCGGCCTGGACGCGGTTGGTGCAGTCCAGCTTGGTGAGCAGCCTACTCAGGTGCGCTTTCACCGTGCCCACCGCCATGTGCCGCCGCGTCGCGATCTCCGCGTTGGACAGGCCTGCCCCGACCTCGCGCAGCACTTCCAGCTCGGTCTCGGTGAGCTCGGCGAGCCGCCGCCGCGCCGGTTCGCCCGCGTCCGGGGTGAGCAGGTGCCGTTCGATGAGGCCGCGGGTGATCTGCGGCGCGAGGATCGGCTCCCCCGCCGCGACCTCGCGCACCGCGTGGATCAGCTGGGCCGGGCCGGTGTCCTTGAGCAGGAACCCGCTCGCCCCCGACCGCAGCGCCCGCGCCACGTTGCGGTCGTCGCCGAACGCGGTGAGCACGACGCTGCGGGTGCGCGGCGATTCCCGCGCGATCCCGGCGACCGCGGTGATGCCGTCGCCGCCGGGCATCTGCACGTCCAGCAGCGCCACGTCCACCTCCTGCCCTCGGCAGGCGGCGACTGCGGCGGGCCCGTCGGAGACCTCCGCGACCACCTCGACGTCGTCGGCGTTGTCCAGGATCAGCCGGATCCCCGCGCGCATCAACGTCTCGTCGTCGGCGATGAGCACTCTGATCATGCGCCTACGGTAGCGGCACGCCGCCAGAGCTGAACATCAGCGCGAACACCAGCACGCACACCAGCAGCAGCATCGGCACCGCCAGCACGAACAGCAGCACCCCGGCGCCGAACATCCGCGGCTTGGTGAGCACTTCCGCTTCCCGCACCGGCGGCCGTTCCCGCACCGGCGCTTCCGGTGGCGGCGCCGCGGGCGGGTGCGCGGGCAGCTCCGCGCGCACCGCGAAGCCGCCGTCCGCGCCCGGGCCGCCGGTGAACGTGCCGCCGAGCATCCGGGCGCGTTCCTCCAGTCCGGCGAGACCGCTGCGCAGCCCGCGCGCCGGCGAATCCGGAGCGGCCACCGGCGCGTTGTGCACCCGCACCGACACGGGATCCGCGGCCGACACCTCGACGACCACCGCGGCGCCCGGCGCGTGCTTGTGCGCGTTGGTGAGCGCCTCCCGGACGATGCGGTGCACCGCGTGCCGCACGCGAGGATCCACCTCGTCCAGGTCGGGGCCGTGCCAGTGCAGCTGCACCGCCATCCCGGCGGTGCGCGACTCGGCCACGAGCCGTTCCACGTCGGCCCGGCGGCCGCTGCTGTCGTCGCGGCCCGCGTCGACGGCACCGGAACGCAGCACGCCGAGGATGCCGCGCAGCTCGGTGAGCGCCTCCCCCGCGGTGGCGCGCACGAACTCGGCCTGCTCGCTGACCTCGGGCGCCTTCTTCGCCGCCGACAGCTCCAGCGCACCGGCGTGCAGCGACAACAACGACAACCGGTGGCCGAGCATGTCGTGCATCTCGCCCGCGATGTCGGCGCGTTCGGCGCTGCGGGCCTGCTCGGCGGTGAGGTGGCGGACGCTCTCCAGGTAGTCGTTGCGCTCCCGCAGCAGCCGCACGAGCGGTTGCCGGGTGCCGAGCAGCTGCCCGGCGACGGCGGGCACCCCCAGCAGCACCGCGGAGCCGACCAGGGTGAGCGCGAAGTCCGCGCCGCTCATCGGGACGGCCGGGCGCAGCAGCGCGTCGTAGGCCGTCCCCAGCAGCACCGTGCCCAGCACCGCCGTCCACAGCAGGGCCGGGCTGCGGGTCCGCCTGCCCGCGGAGAACGCCAGCACCGGCAACAGCAGCATGCTGAGCACCGCCTCGCCGAACACCAGCGCGGGCAGCACCGCGACGGGCCAGCGGCGCCGCGCCGGGACGAGCACCGCCGCCCACAGCGCGGAGAGCACGGCTACCGGCACCGACGGTCGCGGCGCCGGCACCAGCTCCGGCGGCATGTTCAGCTGGATCGCCAGCCCGGCGGCGACCAGCAGCACGAAGCACACCGACTCCGCCAGCCGCACGCGGCGCGGCGCCGCCCGCACCGCCTCCCGCACGAGCCGCGGTTCCGCGGCGACCCGTGCCGCCAGCTCGCGCGGCGACGGCACCCTCTTCCCCGATGACACCACCCGATCATCGTGCCCGACGCCCGGCGGCCGGAAGCACCGGATGGCCACGACTTCGTGGCCGATCGACCGGCACCAGCATCCGGTCGGCCGACGATCGGGTGCGGGAGCGGCGCATAGCTTCGAGCCGGTTCCCGTGCCGGTGCCCCGCTCGGTGGCGAAGCCGAGGACGGGCGATCACCGGAGCGGCTCGCACCGCCGCCGGGCCGCGGCGCCACCGATCCCGCGGCGCCGCGAGCGCCGAGGTTCCGAGCAACAGCCGACGAGACTTCCCCAGGAGAGGATCCGCATGGTCCCGACCACCCAGGACACCAGGACTCCCCGCCCCGGCGGCGGGATCCCGTACCACCTGCCGCAGCGCGGCTCGCGGCACCGCTGGTGGCGCACCCTGCTCGGCTTCCCGCTCCTGGGCCTGCTCGCGCTGGTGTGCATGGGGCTGGTGACCGGCGTCGTCTTCGGGCTGGCCGCCCTGGCCGGTGTGGAGCAGCACGACGGCACCTTCGCCGACCCGGTGTGGGAGTACACCGCGGGATTCCTGGTCGTCGCGGCGATGCTGCCCGCGGTGCTGCTCACCGCGAGGTGGGCGCACCGCCGACCCGCCGGAACTCTGTCCAGTGTGGAGGGGCGACTGCGCCTGCGGTGGCTGGCGCACTGCACCGGCTGGGCGCTGGGCGGTTTCGCACTGGTCACGGCGTTCGGCCTGACCCGGGGCGAGCCGTGGCTCGCGGCGCAGTGGCCGGGGTTCGCCCGGTACGCGCTGCTGGCGCTGATCACGCTGGCGGTGGTGCCGTTGCAGGCCGCCGCCGAGGAGTACCTGTGCCGCGGGTTCCTGCTGCAGTCCTTCTCATCCTGGTGGCGCACCCCGTGGCCCGGTGCCGTGCTCACCTCGGTGCTGTTCGTCGCGCTGCACGGGTACGACGACCCGCTGGTGCTGGCCGACATGTTCGTGTTCGCGCTGGCGATGAGCTGGCTGACCGTGCGCACCGGCGGCCTGGAGGCGGCGATCGCGCTGCACGTGGTGAACAACGCGTTCGGGATGCTGGTCGCCTGCACGCAGGGCGTGCCGAGCCTGGAGCAGTCCGGGGACTTCGCCGCCTGGGACGTGCTGCCGACGACCGCGCTGACCGTGGTCTACGCGTGGTGGATCGACCGGCTGGCGCGGCGCCGCGGCATCGCCAGGGCCGCGGGGCTCCGGCGGGCCCACCGGGAACCCGCCGGAGTCCCCCGCGTCAGGAGAACTGCACGCCGCCGTCGATCATCACCGACTGCCCGGTCATGTAGTCCGAGTCCGGGGATGCCAGGTACGACACGAACTTCGCCACGTCCTCCGGCACCGACACCCGGCCGAGGTGGATCAGTTCGGAGTACTTCTCGATCGCCGCGCCCTTGCGCAGTCCCTCGTTCTTGGCGAGCTTCTCGTCGATGTGGTCCCACATGGCGGTGCCCACGATGCCCGGGCAGTAGGCGTTCACGGTGATGCCGTACTGCGCCCACTCCATCGCCGCCGCCTGGGTGAGCCCGCGCACCGCCCACTTCGACGCCGAATACGGTCCGAGCAGCGGGAACGGGCGGTAGCCGACGATCGAACACGCACCGATGATCTTCCCGCCGCCGCCCTGCTCGATCATGCGCCGGGCGGCGGCGCCGTAGCACAGGTGCACCCCGCGCAGGTTGATCGACATCAGGTGGTCGAACTCCTCCGGGGTGACCTCCAGCAGCGGTTTGACGTGCGCGATCCCCGCGTTGGCGACCATCACGTCGAGGGAGCCGAGGTCGGCGGCGACCTGCGCCACCATGCCGTCCACGGCCTGCGCGTCGGACACGTCGGCGAGGGCGACCGTCGCACGGCGGCCCAGGGACTCGACCTCCGCCGCCACCGCCCGCGCGGCCTCGCCGTTCGCCGGGATGTCGTTGATCGCGACGTCCAGCCCGTCGGCGGCGAGCCGCAGCGCGATGCTCTTGCCGATCCCCTGCCCGGCGCCGGTCACCAGTGCGTTCCGCGGCGTCGTTGCCTGGTCGCTCATGTGCAGACCTCCGTGTTCGTGTCCCAGGTCACTCGACCCGGCGAACCGAATGCTGCGCGACCGACCGCCACCGCCCAAGGCCCGTTCTCACATGCTGACAACGGCACCGTCCGCGGCCGGGCCGCGCGGGGCCGGTAGGTTCGCGGCGGACGGACGCGGAGGAGGTCGATGCCGGTGGCGGGCGGGCGGATCCCGGTGGTGCTGGTCGCGGGCTACCTGGGCTCGGGCAAGACGACCCTGCTCAACCACCTGCTGGCGACCGCGGGCGGCACCCGGATCGGGGTCGTGGTCAACGACTTCGGCAGCATCGGCATCGACGCGATGAACGTCGCCGGGCAGGTCGATTCGATGGTCTCGCTCAGCAACGGCTGCCTGTGCTGCGCGGTCGACGCGAGTGGGCTGGACGCGATGCTGGAGCGGCTGGCCGAGCCGGGAGCGGGCATCGACGTGATCGTCGTGGAATGCAGCGGGCTGGCCGATCCGCGCGAGCTGATCCGGATGCTGCTGGCGGGCGAGAATCCGCGCACCGGCTACGGCGGGCTCGTCGAGGTGGTCGACGCCGCCGAGTTCGACGGCACCGTCCGGCGCCACCCCGAGTTCGCCACCCACCTGCGGTTCGCCGACGCGGTGGTGCTGAACAAGGTCGACCGGGTCGGCGCGGGCGAGCTCGCCGCGCTGCGCGAGCGGATCACCGCCGAGGCGCCGGGAATCCCGCTGCTGGAGGCCGAACGCGGCCAGGTCGATCCGGCGTTCCTGTTCGACCGGCCGGAACGGCCCGCCGACACCGGGCCGCGGCAGCTGTCGTTCACCGACCTGCTCGCCGAGCACGACTGCGCCGAGCACGCGCACGCCGCCTACCGGAGCGTGGCCGTGGAGTTCGACGATCCGGTGGATCCGGGGGCCCTGATGGCGTTCCTGGACTCGCGCCCCGCCGGGCTGTACCGGATGAAGGGGACCGTCCACTTCGGAATCCCGGGGTACCGGCAGCCGTACCTGCTCCAGACGGTGGGCAACTACGTGCGCTTCCACCGGACGCAGTGGCCCGCGGGGGAAGCGCCGCGCACCGCGCTGGTGCTCATCGGCACCGAGCTGGACGAAGCCGACCTGCGCGCCCGGCTCGCGGCCTGCGCGGCCGGGTCTCCCGCCGAGCACGGCGACTACGCGATGCTGCCCGTCCTCCGCTACGTCAGCTGATCCACCGCGGCTTCCGCGCCCGGTCCGCCGACCGCGCCGCGCACGCAGCCGGGGGTGCGGACTCGGCCGGTCAGCGGAGGGTGCGGGCGGCGTTCTCGCGGGCCTCGCCGAGCGCCCTGTTCAACGATCCGGTGCGCATCGGGCCGTGGCCGGGCAGCAGGACGTCCGCGCCCAGCCCTTCCAGCGCGTCCAGCGACTGCACGGCGCGGGCGCCGTCGTGGTGGAACATCGGCAGCAGCAGCTGCGGCCCCTCGACCCGCGACGTGGGATGCCCGGTGATCACGGTGTCGCCGCTGATCACCACCCCGCGCTGCGGCAGGTGGAACGCGCTGTGCCCGGAGGTGTGGCCGTGCGTCGGCACCGGCACCGGCCGCCCCGGCAGGTCCAGCGCGCCCTCCCGCGGGAACGGTTCGGCGGACGGGACGGCGCACGGCTTCAAGGCCCCGGCCCGCACCACGTGCGCCGCCCACGGCAGCACGCCGGGCCGCCACGCGTTCGCCAGGATCTGCTTCGGCGACACCTGCTGCAGGTATTCGCGCTTCGCGTGCGCGACCTCGACCCGGTCCAGGTAGACGGGGAAGCCGTACTTGCGGGCCAGGTGCGGCAGCGATCCGATGTGGTCGACGTGCGCGTGGGTGACGAGCACCGCCTCCACGTCCCGCATCCGGTGGCCGACCTCGCGGACGGAGGCCTCCACCGCGTCGGCGTCGTCCGGGTAGCCGCCGTCGATCAGCGTCACCGAGTCGTCCTCGACGAGGATCACCCAGTTGCTGCTGCTCCCGCGGACCAGGTACGTGCCTTCGGCGGCCTGCACGACGCGGCTCTCGCTCATCAGGATCCCCTCCCGGGACGATCATGCCGCATCGACGTCCGGGCGGGACAGCGCGGTCGGGGCGCCGGTTGCGGACCGGCCCCCCGCGGGCACTAGTTCGCGACGAGGTGCTCGCCGAGCTCGCCGTGCGCGGCCACCAGGCGCACCGTGCCCTCGTGCAGGCGGTAGGACAGCCCGGCCACGGCGCAGCTGCCGTCGGCGACCTTCGCGGCCAGCACCGCCGAGCGCTCCACCAGGAACTCGGTGGTCTTGCGGATGTGCTCGTCGACGATGTCGTCGATCTCGGTGGTGCCCGCGGCGCGGGCGCTGAGCACGCTCGGGTAGACGCGCTCCACCACGTCGCGCACGAAACCGGTGGGCGAGTTCCCGTCGACGTAGGCCTGCGAGGCGGCGGTGACGGCGCCGCACGAGTCGTGGCCGAGCACCACGACGAGCGGGGCGCCGAGCACGCCGACGCCGTACTCGATGCTGCCGAGCGCCTCGGCGCCCGCGACGTGCCCCGCGGTGCGCACCACGAACAGGTCGCCGAGCCCGCGGTCGAAGATGATCTCGGCGGCGAGCCGGGAGTCGGAGCAGCCGAACATGACGGCGAACGGCGTCTGGCCGGGAGCCAGCGCGGCGCGGTGATCGGCGTCCTGGTTCGGGTGCAGCCGCTCCCCGCCGACGAAGCGGGCGTTGCCCTGGATCAGCAGATCGAGGGCCTGGGACGGGGAGTCCGGATCGTTGAAGGGCATGTGCAGCAAGCTACCCGAGGTCAGGCGCGCACCGCGGTGGGCGCGATCACGATCGGTCGGGACGTGGCGGCCGCGCGCGGTTGCGGAGCGCGACGGGCCTGCCGCCGTTCGGACCAGCGCACGGCCCGCCCCTCCGGCCTTACCAGCACATCCGATCGCGGATCAGCAATGCGCCGAACGGGCGGATCCCGCCTGCCACGACGGGGTTCCACTCACCCAACGAAGTCAGCGCTGACCGGTTGACCTGCCACTACGACCCATGACACGGTCTGCATGAGATTCAGGTCACCCGTGGTCGGCGCGCACCGTCCTGCGCCGGCCCGATGCCGACGACGCCATCGCATTCCGGCGGAGCAGCGCTGTCCGCCGACGCCCCGCGGGAGGAACGAATCGTGCAGACCAAGGCCGCCCTTCTCCACGAACCGGGCCAGGACTGGGCCATCGACGAGATCGAGGTGGGTGATCCGGTCGCCGGGGAGGTGCAGTTGCGGCTCGCGCCCCCCGGACTCTGCCACTCCGACGAGCACCTGCGCACCAACGCGATGCCGGTGCCGGTGTACCCGGTGCTCGGCGGGCACGAGGGCGCCGGGGTGGTCACGAAGGTCGGGGCCGGGGTCACCGGCCTGCGGGAGGGCGATCACGCGGTGCTCGGGTTCATCCCGGCCTGCGGGGTGTGCCGGCCGTGCTCGGCGGGCATGCAGAACCTCTGCGACCAGGGCGCCGGCCTGCTCACCGGGCAGGCCATCTCCGATGGCACCCACCGGGTGACGCACCAGGGGCGGCCGGTGGCGCCGATGTGCCTGCTGGGCACGTTCGCCCCGTACGTGACGGTCAACCAGTCCAGCGTCATCCGGATCGAGGACGACATCCCGCTGGAGACCGCGGCGCTGCTGGGTTGCGGCGTCTCCACCGGCTGGGGGTCGGCGACGGAGATCGGCGCCACGCGCCCCGGCGACACCGTGGTGATCGTCGGCGCGGGCGGCATCGGCATCAACGCCGTGCAGGGCGCCGCCGCCGCGGGCGCGCGGTTCGTCGTCGCGGTCGACCCGGTGGAGTTCAAGCGGCAGAAGGCCGTCGAGTTCGGCGCCACGCACACCTTCGCCTCGATGGCGGAGGCGCTGGAGCCGCTGCGGGACATCACCTGGGGCAGCCTCGCGCACACCACGATCCTCACCGTCGGCGAGCTGCAGGGCGATCAGCTGGCCGAGGCGCTGGCGATCACCGGCAAGGGCGGGCAGGTCGTGGTGACCGCGCTCGCCGACATGACCGCGACCGACGCGAAGATCGGCATGTTCGAGCTGACGCTGCTGCAGAAGCGCATCCAGGGCGCGATCTTCGGCGGCGCGAGCCCGCGCACCCAGGTGCCGCGGCTGCTGGAGCTGTACCGGCAGGGGCGGTTGAAGCTGGACGAGCTGGTGACGCGCACCTACTCGCTGGACGAGATCAACAAGGGCTACCAGGACATGCGGGAGGGCAAGAACCTGCGCGGCATCGTCCGCTACACCGACGCGGACTGGTGAGGCGCCGCACGGCGAACCGATGAGCCGCGGGGGGGGGGGGGGGGGGGGCGCGGGCCCCGGCCCCCCCCGCCCCCCCCCGCCGGGGGGGGGGGCGGGGCGGGGGGGGGGGCGCCCCCCCCCGGGCCGCGCCCCCCCCCCCGGCGGCGCGGCCCGCGCCCCCCCCCCCCCCCCGCCCCCCCCCGGCCGCCCCCCCCCCCCCCGCGCCCCCCCCCCCCCCCCCGGCGCCCGCGTCGCGGGCCGCTCCCGCTACTCCGGGTCGCCCGCCCACCGGTGCAGCGCTTCCGGCAGGCCGGGCGCCCCGGCGTCGTCCGCGGCCCAGACGACGATCCCGTCCGGACGCACCAGCGCACCGGCGGGCGCACCGGGACCGTCCGGGACTGCGCGCACCCGCCCCGGCCAGCGTTCGGCGGCCCGCGCGAACTCGCGCCCCGGAGTGCGGTCGAGCAGCAGGAAACCGCCGTCGTGCCCGTGGTCGACCAGCCGGGTCCCGTCCGCCAGCGGCAGGTCCGGGGCGAACCGGCCGAGCAGCGGGTGCTCGCCCGGCAGCTCGACGTGCTGCGCGACGCCGGAGCTGCGCTCCACGGCCCAGGTCGCGCCGTCCGGGGTGCGCAGCAGCGCGGTGACGATCTCGCGGAGCGCGGCGGACTTCGGGTCGCCGCGCAGCATCCCGGTCTGCGCCCGCGTCCAGTCCAGCACCCGCGCGCCGAGCGGGCGGCGTTCCGCGTCGTAGCCGTCCAGCAGCCCGTCCGGCGCCCATCCGGCGACGACGGCGCCGAGCCGCCAGCCGAGGTTCATCGCGTCTCCGACGCCGAGGTTGAGCCCCTGCCCGCCGAACGGCGGGTGCACGTGCGCGGCGTCGCCCGCCACCAGGACCCGGCCGGAGCGGTAGGTCGCGGCCTGCCGGGCGTTGTCGGTCCAGCGGGTCGCCGGGCCGCGCAGCGCGGTCAGCGTGACCTCGGTGCCGGAGATCCGCCGCAGGCCGGCCTGCACGTCGGCGAGCTCGACCGGCGCGGTGCGGTCGGCGGGCCCGCCGTCGAACTCCGCGGTGATCAGCCGTCCGGGCTGCGGTCCGCAGCGGTACGCGCCCCGCTCCGACCACGTCCACCCCTCGCCGAGCAGTTCCGGTTCGGCGATGTCGGCGACCGCCAGGTAGCCGGTGAGTTCGGGGTCGGTGCCGGGGAAGTCGATGCCCGCGAGGCGCCGGACCGCGCTGCGCCCGCCGTCGCACCCGACGACCCACCGGCCGCGGAACGGTCCGGCGGTGGTGCCGAGGAGCACGTCCTCGCCGGCGTCGTCGAGCTCGGTGACCTCGACCCCGCGCCGCACCGGCACGCCGAGCCGCGCCAGGTGGTCGGCCAGCAGGCCTTCCAGTTCGCGCTGCGGCACCAGCCAGGTGTCCGCGGCGGCGGCGTGCGCGGCGAGCTCGGGCCGCGTCCAGTCGACCAGGTCGGGTTCGAGGACGACGCCCGCGAAGTGCCCGGTGAACCGCGCGCCGCCGAGCACCGGGGCGCCGGCCCGCTCGCGCACCTCCCGCTGCACCTGCCGGGCGGCGGGGAGCAGGCCGCGGCGGGCGAGGGCTTCGGCGGTGGGCACGTTGATCGACGCCGCCTTCATCGACTCGTCCGGTTCGGTGCGCCGCTCCAGCACCAGCACCGCCGCCCCGGCGAGCGCCAGTTCCGCCGCGAGCACCAGCCCGACCGGTCCTGCTCCGACGACCACCACATCCGCATCCGCTCCAGTCACGAACACCGTTCTACGGACGAACGCTGTTCGCGTCAAGCTAGGATGACCGGGTGAACCCGAGAGACCGGCGCGCGGCGCGCCACCAGCCCGGCGCCGCCGAAGCGGCACCCCGGCGCCGCGCGCTCCCGATCACCGTGGAGCAGGTGGTCGACACCGCCCTCGATCTCGTCGCCGCGGAGGGCTACGAGGCGCTGACCATGCGACGGGTCGCCACCGCGCTCGACACCGGCCCCGCGTCGCTCTACGCCCACGTGGTCAACAAGGCGGACCTCGACGAGCTGCTCATCGGGCGGCTCTGCGGCGAGATCGCGCTCCCCGAACCCGATCCGGACGTGTGGCGGGACCAGCTGCACCACGTGTGCGCCCAGCTGCGCGACCAGTACCTGAAGTACCCGGGGATCTCCCGCGCCGCGCTCGCCGCCGCGCCCACCGACCGCCAGGTCGCGCGGGTCGGCGAAGGCCTGCTGGCGATCGCGCTCGCCGGCGGTGCCGCGCCCGGGGACGCCGCCTGGGCGGTCGACGCGCTGGTGCTGCACGTGGCGTCCTACTGCCTGGAGCTGGCGATCGCGCGGCGGAAGGCGGCCCACGAGGACGCGGCCTGGGTGCTGGACCGGGAGGAGCTGCGGCGCAGGCTCACCGCGCTGCCCGCCGCCGAATTCCCGCACACCACCCGGCACGCGGCGGAGCTCACCGCCGGCACGGGGCACGAGCGGTTCGACTTCGCCGTGCGGCTGCTGATCGACGGCCTCGCACGGCGCTGAACGCGCTCCCCCGTCCGGTCGTCGAGGCCCGCCGCGATCGGCCCAGCGGCCGGGACCCGTTCCGCCGTCGCGGAGCGCGCTCGGGCATGATCCCGACCATGCCGATCTTCCTCGCGCCCGGCGTGCTCGCCGGTGCGCCGCCCGCGGTCGCGCAGGCCGCGCCGATCGATCCGATGCGCGTCGTGTTCGTGCTCGTGCTGGTGCTGCTGGGGATCGCCCTGGTGCTCGTGGTGCTGAGCAAGTGGCTGCGGTGGCGGCAGGGGTTCAGCGCGCCGCGCCAGCGCGAGCTGCTGTGGGCGGTCCCGGTCGCGCCGGACATCCAGCAGGCGGTGCGGGAACTGGTGCGCGCCGACGACCGGGTGCGGGCGGTGAAGGTGCTGCGCGAGGCGATCCCCGCGGTGTCGCTGCTGCAGGGCAAGCTGCTGGTGGACCGGCTCGCCGAGCACGAACACCCCACGAGCTACGCCGAGGTGGTGCGGGACCTGCGCGAGCGCGAACCGGAGCTCGCCCAGCGGTTGCGGCCGCTGATCGAGCACAAGGCGGAGATCGAAGTGGTGCGATTGCTGCGCGAGCGGCTGGGGCTGGACCTGCGCATCGCGGGCGAACTCGCCAAGTCCATGCAGGAGTGATCTCCCGCGGTGGTGCGGGAATCCGGCGCGAACCGGGTTCCCGCACCCCGCTCAGCCGGCGCTCACCTCGCGAGGATGGCGCGCAGCGCGTCCCGCAGCGCGGCCTCCGGGTCGGCGGGAAGCCGGTGCGCGCGCC
This sequence comes from Saccharopolyspora sp. 6M, assembly GCF_020176775.1. Taxonomy (NCBI): domain Bacteria; kingdom Bacillati; phylum Actinomycetota; class Actinomycetes; order Pseudonocardiales; family Pseudonocardiaceae; genus Saccharopolyspora; species Saccharopolyspora sp. 6M. Next base: position 45,376 of record NZ_JAIUJZ010000010.1, on the reverse strand, counting down.
AGCCGATGTGCTTGTCCGGCCGCACGAGCAGCACCCCGTCCTCGGCGACCTCCCGCAGCCGCGCCCAGTCGAAGTACAGGTCGGTGACCTCGCGCCCGGGCCCGATCACCACCGCCTCGACCGGCACGCCCAGCTCGTGCCCGACCTTGTCCGCGGCGTCCTTCCACGCCTGCCCGGTGATGCCGGTGAGCAGCGTGAAGCGGCCGGCGGGCGCGAGGTCGTGGGTGGAGTACCGGCGGGACCGGTCCCCGACCCACGCGTGCGGCAGCCGAGATCCGGGCACGGTCGAGGGCTGGTAGTACAGCTCCGGGTCGCGCTCCGGCTCGGGCCGGGCGGAACCGTCCGAGACCACGGCGCCGGATTCGTAGAACTGGCCCATCTCCACGCCGTGCGCGTTGAACTCGTAGTCCTTGACCTCCATCGCGCGCTGCAGGGCTTCGCGCTTGGCGGCGCCGTCCGGGGTGGCGTCCTTGCGCTGCTCCATGTTGGCGAGCAGCTGCTCCTCCGGACCGGGTTCGGCGATGTCGAGCGCTTCGAAGAACTGCGCGAACTCGCGGCCGGACTTGTTGGCGCGCAGCACGATCTGCTCGGCGACGGGGGCGCGCTCGGCGGTGTAGCTGTCCAGCAGCCGCTCCCCCGCCTGCCCGCGCAGCACGGCGGCGAGCTTCCAGGCGAGGTTGTAGGAGTCCTGCACGGAGGTGTTGGAGCCGAGCCCGTTGCTCGGCGGGTGCTTGTGCACCGAGTCCCCGGCGCAGAACACCCGGCCGGACTGCAACCGGGTCGCGTACTGCTCGTTGTTGCCCCACAACGAGGTTCCGGTGATCTCGACGTCCAGCTCGGGCAGCCCGAGCAGCTTGCGCACGATGGCGGTGGCGCCGGCGTCGTCGAGCACGGGCGGTTCGCCGCGCACGTCGTAGCCGCTGACGATCATCCACTGGTTCCAGGGCCGCACCATCCGCACCGCGCCGGTGCCGATGCCGCCGACGTTGGTGCCGGGCTGCACCACCCAGTACAGCACCGAGGGGCGGTGCGCGACGTGCTCGGCGAGGTCGGCGGTGAAGGTGATGTTCAGGGATCCGGCGATGTCGAGCTCGCCGCGCATCGGCAGCGCGACGTCGGCGGCGACCCGGGACCGCGCACCGTCGGCGCCGATCAGGTACTGGGCCCGGATGTCGTACTCCTGACCGGTGAACCGGTCGCGGACGCGCGCCGTGACCCCGTCGGCGTCCTGCCGCAGCGACAGGTACTCGGTGGCGAACCGGGTCTGGGTGCCGCGCTTGGTCGCGTTCTCGACGAGGATCGGTTCGAGGTAGTTCTGCGGGATGTCGCAGTTCCACGACGCGGAGGCGAGTTCGTAGTCGGCGTGCCGGGCGGGATGGGTGCCCCAGGTGCGGATGCGGCCGAGCTCCTCGCCCGCGATGGCGGTGCAGAAGACGGTGTCGCCCATCAGCTCGTGCGGTGTGGCCTCGGCGATCACCTGCTCCTCGATGCCGACATCGCGGAAGATCTCCATCGTGCGCTGGTTGGTGATGTGGGCGCGCGGGGTGTTCGCGGTCCACCGGTGCTTGGTCACCATCACGTTGTCCACCCCGAGGGTGGACAGGAACAGCGCCGCGGACGCGCCCGCGGGGCCGGATCCGATGATGAGCACCTCGGTCCGCACCGGGTCCGTCCGGGTGGCCGACTGCTGGTCGGGAACCGTCATCTGCTTCCTTCGCACTGGACGCGGGCACGCGCTCGGTCCGCCGGTACCTGCTCGCGGGCTGGCCGGCGACCCGAGTTCGCGGCTGATTACAGCCGCAGCCCGCCAGTCGATCAAGACTTCCGCGGCCGCGGGCGAGCTGGCATCCACTGTGGACTCGAAGCGGACATCTTTCGAGGAAGCAATTTCTGCACGAAGTGACCGCGCGGCCGCCGCTCCTGCGCGGCACCGGCCGACGACCGTGATCCTGAACACGGCGCACGACGAGGACCACCTTGACCGGTCTTCCGCGGCGCTGCTACACATGAATCAGGAACCCTGATTCATGTGAGGTGGCGGATGAGCGCAGCGGTGGACGACGAACAGCGGCCGGGCACCCCCGAACCCTGGGGCGACACCGTCCTGGTGGAGTTCGACGAAGGCATCGCCTGGGTGACGCTCAACCGGCCGGACAAGCGCAACGCGATGAACCCGGCGCTCAACGACGAGATGGTGCGGGTGCTCGACCACCTCGAAGGCGACGAGCGCTGCCGCGTGCTGGTGCTGACCGGCGCCGGGGAATCCTTCTCCGCCGGCATGGACCTCAAGGAGTACTTCCGCGAGGTCGACGCCACCGGTAGCACCGCCGTGCAGACCAAGGTCCGCCGCGCCAGCGCCGAATGGCAGTGGAAGCGGCTCGCGCACTGGATCAAGCCGACCATCGCGATGGTCAACGGCTGGTGCTTCGGCGGCGCCTTCACCCCGCTCGTCGCCTGCGACCTCGCCATCGCCGACGAGCGGGCGAAGTTCGGGCTTTCCGAGGTGAACTGGGGAATTCCGCCCGGCGGCGTCGTCAGCAGGGCGCTCGCGGCCACCGTCAGCCAGCGCGACGCGCTGTACCACATCCTCACCGGCGAACCCTTCGACGGCGCCGAGGCGGCGCGGATGCGGCTCGTCAACGAGGCGGTGCCCGCCGAACGCCTGCGGGAGCGGACGCGGGAGCTCGCGCTCAAGCTCGCCTCGATGAACCAGGTGGTGCTGCACGCCGCGAAGGTCGGCTACAAGGTCGCCGCGGACATGCCGTGGGACCAGGCCGAGGACTACCTCTACGCCAAGCTCGACCAGTCCCAGTTCGCCGACCAGGCCGGGGCGCGTGCGCAGGGGCTCAGCCAGTTCCTGGACGAGAAGGCCTACCGGCCGGGCCTGGGCGCCTTCGACTCGAACAGGTAGCACTCGCCCACCGCGGCGCGAGATCCTCCTCCCGCGCCCGGTGGGCGCTCGGCGAAAGGTGCACCGTTGCGAAACCAGGGGCTCGGGTCCTGGCCCGACCGGCGGGCCAGGATGACACCGCACCGGATCGCCCTGCGCCACGGCGACCGGACCACCACGTACGCCGAACTCGCCGAGCGGGTGCGGCGACTCGCGGACGGCCTGCGCCGCGCCGGCGTGCGCCAGGGCGACCGGGTCGCCTACCTGGGGCCGAACCACCCGGCGTACCTGGAGGTCCTGTTCGCCTGCGGACGGATCGGCGCGGTGTTCGTCCCGCTGAACTTCCGGCTCACCGCACCGGAACTGGACGTCGTCCTCGACGACGCGGGGGCGGTGCTGCTCGTGCACACCGCCGAGCACGCCGCCACCGCCGCCGCGCTCGGCACCCGCGCCCGCCGCGTTCTCGTCGACGCCGACGGGAACGTCGAGCACGCGGGCGGAGCCGACGTGGTCGACCAACCGGTGCGCCCGGACGACCCGTGCCTGATCATGTACACCTCCGGTTCCACCGGGCGCCCCAAGGGCGTGGTGCTCACGCACGGGAACCTCACCTGGAACTGCGTCAACGTGCTCGTGGAGACCGATCTGGCCGCCGACGAACGCGCGCTGGTCGCCGCTCCCCTGTTCCACGCCGCCGCGCTCGGCATGGTGTGCCTGCCGACGCTGCTCAAGGGCGGGACGGTGGTGCTGCACTCGTCCTTCGATCCGGCGGCGGCGCTGGCCGCGATCGAGCGCGAGCGGGTGACGTTGATGTTCGGGGTGCCCGCCATGTACGACGCGCTCGCCGCCCACGAGCGGTGGGACGCGACCGACCTGTCCGGGGTGCGGACGCTGCTGTGCGGCGGATCCCCGGTGCCCACCAGGACGATCGAGCGGTACCTGGCGCGGGGGCTGAGCTTCGTGCAGGGCTACGGCATGACCGAGACCGCGCCCGGCGCGCTGCTGCTGGACCGCGAGCACCTGACCACCAAGATCGGCTCGGCCGGGGTGCCGTCGTTCTTCACCGACGTGCGCGTGGTGGACGGCGACGGGACCGAGGCCGGGCCCGGCGAGCGCGGCGAGGTCGTGGTGAGCGGGCCGAACGTGATGCCCGGGTACTGGGGGCTGCCCGCCGAGACCGCTGCGGTGCTGCGCGACGGCTGGTTCCACTCCGGCGACGTGGCGACCGTGGACGAGGACGGCTGCGTGCGGATCGTGGACCGGCTCAAGGACGTGTACATCTCCGGCGGGGAGAACGTGCACCCGGCCGAGGTGGAGAACGAGATCCACGCCTTCCCGGGCGTCGCCGCCTGCGCGGTGATCGGCGTCCCGGACGAGCGGTGGGGCGAGGTGGGCCGCGCCGTGGTCGTGCCGGAGGAGGGCGCCTCGGTCGATCCGGCGGAGCTGCTGGCGCACCTGCGCGGGCGGCTCGCCGGGTACAAGGTGCCGCGGTCGGTGCGCTTCGCCGCCGAACTCCCCACCACCGGGTCCGGCAAGGTCCGCAAGGCGGAGGTCCGCGCCCGCCACGGCGGCTGAACCGCGCGGGCGGGCGGGCCGCACACCCCGGCGGAACGCCGGATCGCGATCGGAACGGGTGGGTCGGGGTCAGAACGGGTAGGTCGGGGCCTGGCGGCGGAGGGTGAGCCACTGGGTCTCGGTGAACGCCTCGGCGTTGGCGCGGGCGCCGCCGACGCGCGAGGAGCCGGACGCCCCGACCCCGCCGAAGGGCGCGCCCGCGTCGTCGTTGAACGTCTGGTCGTTGATGTGCACCTGGCCGGACGGGATGCGGCCCGCGATGGCCATCGCCTCCCCCAGATCGGCGCCGAGCACGCCGAGGCTGAGCCCGAACTCGCTGTCCGCGGCGAGCGCCACCGCCTCGTCCACGTCGGAGAACGGGCGGACGCAGGCGACCGGCCCGAACACCTCCTCCGCGTAGGCGGGGGTGTCGCCGGTGCAGTCGGCGAGGACCGTGGGCCGGTGGAACAGCCCCTCGTGCGTGCCGCCCGCGACCAGCCGGGCCCCGGATCCGGCGCTGCGCCGCACCAGGTCCTGGGCGTGGTCCAGCTGCCCGCGGTCGATGATCGGCCCGAGCTGCACGTCCTCCCGGTACCCGTCGCCGACCCGCAGCGCGTCGGCCTTCGCCGCGAGCACCTCGACGTACTCCTGGTAGACGGATTCGTGCACCAGGTGCCTGCCGATGGCCATGCACACCTGTCCGGAGTGGATGAAGTTCCCGAACGCGCCGCAGGAAGCCGCCGCGGGCACGTCGACGTCGCCGAGCACGACGAGCGCGCTGTTGCCGCCGAGCTCCAGGTGGGTTCGGGTGAAGGTCCGCGCGGCGCGCGCCCCGATCGCCCGGCCGGCCGGGGTGGACCCGGTGAACGACACGATCCGCACTTCGGGCGCGTCGATCAGGGCGCCGCCGACGTCCGCGTCGCCCGGCAGCAGCTGCAGCACGCCCGGCGGCAGCCCGGCCTCCTCGAAGATCCGCGCGATCACCACGCCGCCGCAGATCGCGGTGCGCGGGTCCGGCTTGAGCAGCACGGCGTTGCCGAGCGCCAGCGCGGGCGCGACGGAGCGGATGGACAGGATCAGCGGGAAGTTGAACGGGGAGATGACGGCGACGACGCCCGCGGGCACCCGGCGCTGCACGCTGACCCGCGGCATCGGCGAGTGCAGCAGTTCGCCGTGCGGCGCGGTGGCGAGGGCGCTGGCCTCGGTGCACTCGGCGGTGGCGGCGGCGGTCTCGATGCCGGATTTGAACCGGGTGGAGCCGGATTCGCGCACGATCCAGTCGCCGATCTCGGCGGCGTGCCGCTCGAACAGCGCGGCGGCGCGGGAGAGCACCGCGGCGCGGTCGAACGGGGAGGTGGCGGCCCAGTCGCGTTGCGCTCGGGCGGCGCGGCTGGCCGCTTCGGCGGCGTCCTCCGGCGCGGCCCGGCCGACTTCGCCGAGGACGTCGCCGGTCGCGGGTTCGACGGCCTGCCGCGGTTCTCCTCCGGTTCCGGTGGTCCAGCTACCGGTGAAGATCCGGCCGGTCCAGTCCGCGTCGTCCAGCAGTGCCATGGTCCGCTCCCGTCCGCTTCGTTGCTCAGGGCCCCTGATAATCGTACTAGTCGGCCCGCGGAATGAGGAGCGCTCGGCGCAACCTCCGGCACCCGACCGCGGCACACCTAGGCGCGGCGCACCTCGGACACCGCCGCCAGCGCGGTGATCCCGTGCTCCAAGCCCTCGCGGAACGTTTCGCGCTGCCCGGGACTGAGATCGGCGAGCAACTCGTCCTCCAGCTCCAGCACGGCCGGCGCGCACTCGGCCAGCAGCTCCGAGCCGGCTTCGGTGAGCGAGGCCAGCAGTACCCGCTTGTTGTGCACGTCCGGACCGCGCGTGATCAGGCCGCGCTTCTCCAGCGTCAGCACCATTTCGTGCATCGTCTGCGGCCGCAGGAACGAGCGGCGCGCCAGCTGCGCCGAGGACAGCGCGCCCCGGTTCTGCAGCACGGTCAGCGCGGTGTACTGCAGCGTGGTGAGCCCGAGCGGGCGCAGCACGTCGTCCAGCAATGCCCGGATCACCAGTTCGAGGCGCTTGACCAGGTACAACGTCAACGGTGGACGGGGGATCGCGGCGTCGGCCCCGTCGGCCGCACCGGATCGCTCTGCTCGGCTGCTCACCCGCGTCATGATGTCACCTCCGCGGCGGTTCCGTCCGCGCCGCCCGCGCGATCGCGAACCCTGATATCGAATCAGCAATGCTGATCTCCATCGAGCAGGGCCCGCCCTAGTAAGTCTACTGTGGACTGATGTGGTCCCGCGTCTGCCGCGAGAACCATCCGCGGCGGCCGATCGGCGGAGCCGGTTCCGGCCGCTCGCGTCGCCGTCACTACTATGCGAGCCGCACCAGCTCCGCTCAGCACTCGACTCCCGGGGGTCCACTCGATGGTGAACGGCAAGGTCGTCCGGTTCGACGACGATCGCGGCTACGGCTTCCTCGCGCCCGACGACGGCGGCGAGGACGTCTTCGTGCACGCGAACGACATCCAGGACTCCAAGCAGCAGTTCCGGCCGGGCGCCCGCGTCGAGTTCGCCATCGAAGCGGGCGATCGCGGCCTGAAGGCCTCGCAGGTGCGGTTGCTCGAACCGGCGGCCGACGCGGAACCCCGCGCGCCGCGCCGCGAGCAGGAGGACGACGGGCTGTGCGACGTGCTGTCCGTGCCCGAGTTCCGCACCGAACTCACCGAGGCGCTGCTGGAAGCCGCCCCCACCCTCACCGCCGCGCAGATCGTCCAGGTGCGCCGCAAGGTGACCGACATCGCGCGCAGGCACAACTGGATCGAGGCCTGACCGGCGCTTGGCCAGCGGACGGGGCCTGCGGAGGGCGGCGCCGGTGCCCGGGCTCGCCCGCGGGTGGCCGTCCGGCCCGCTGCGCGCCGTCCCGCGCTCGGCGGCCCGTTCTTCCCAGCGCAGCCAACGAATTCGCGGGACACGCGCTGCGCTGACCGGGCCGTCCGTCCGAAAAGCGGAGGACGATACTGAGACCATGCCGCGACTCGACATCTCCGACGCCCGGATCGACCACCGGCTCGGCGGGAACCCGGACGGTCCCGCGCTGCTGCTCCTGCAGGGCCAGGCGAACTCGCAGCGGTGGTGGGACGAGGTGCGCACCGACTTCGAGGACACCTACCGGACGATCACCTTCGACTACCGGGGAACCGGGGATACCGCCGCACCCGATGCGGACTGGACGACCCGCTCGTTCGCCGCCGACGCCGCCGAGGTGCTGCGCGCCGCCGGGGTCGCCCGCGCGCACGTGTACGGCACGTCGATGGGCGGCCGGATCGCGCAGTGGCTCGCCATCGACCGGCCCGAGCTGGTGGACCGGCTGGTGCTCGGCTGCACCACGCCCGGCGGCGAGCACGCGGTCGAACGAGACCAGCAGGTGCGGCGCTCGCTGCTGAACCCGGACCCGGCGCAGCGGCGGCGCGCGCTGTTCGAGCTGATGTACACCGGCGCGTGGACGGGTTCCCCGGAGGACAGCACCGTGCTCGGCGACCCGACCATGACGGCCGCCGCCACGCGACGGCACCTGCGGATGAGCGCGCGGCACGACGCGTGGGACCGGCTCCCCGAGATCCAGGCGCCCACCCTCGTCCTGCACGGCGACGAGGACCTGCTGGCCCCGGTCGTCAACGCGGAACTGCTGGCGCAACGCATCCCGCACGCCGCGCTGCACGTGCTGCCCGGCGCCCGGCACGCCTACTTCGACGAGTTCCGCGCGGAGGCGTCCCGGTCGGTCCGCGACTTCCTCGCCGCGGCGGGTTCCTAGCGCACGCTGCGGAAGTTGTCGGCGGGCACCTCCAGGGACTCGCCCGATTCGAAGCGCACAACCACCCGGTCCGGCAGCCAGCCGACGTCGCGGACCCGCGGTTCCCGGCCCGCGCCGAGTTCGAGCAGCACCGGGTAGTAGTAGTCCGTGACGTGCGGCCCGAGGCGCAGTTCGTGCGCCACCCCGGTCGGGCGCACGACCCGCAGCAGCCGCAGGTCGCTGGAGTAGTGCTCGCCGCCGTACTCGTAGGTCATCCCGGAGTCCTGGGACCGCTCCTCGTGCAGGACCTCCGCCTGCAAGGAGATCGACGACGGTCCGATGAGGACCACCGCCAGCACCACCAGCAGCGCTCCGGCCAGGAGCACGACGAGGGCGGTGCGGAAGCTCTTGCGCAGCACGACGGGGACTCCTCCAGCGGACGGCGGGCCGCGCGGTTCCCGGCCCCTCGGCGGCTCAGCCTGCCGGAGCGGACCGGCCGCAGGCCTCGGCCGATCGGCCACCCGACCCCGGCCGAACGTTTACCGCTCCCGGCGCCGGGTCAGCCCTGGCGGTCCGCCCGGTAGCCGCCGCTGAACCGGACGTGTTCGATCATGATCCGCTCGGCGGTCGCGCCGTCCTGGGCCGCCAGCGCGTCGATGATCCGCCGGTGCGCGTCGAGGTGGCCGCGCGCGCGTTCCGGTTCCAGCCACAGCGAGGCGTTCGCCGGCACCGGGTAGCTGTTGCGGATGGCGCGGGCCTGCCTGCCGAGGAACGCCGGGCCGCCGATGTCGGTGATCAGCAGGTGGAACCGGCGGCTCTGCTCGCCCAGCAGCTCGTGGCCGCCCCGCTCGGCGTCCTCGACCATCGAGCGGTGGATCCGGCGGAGCTCGTCGAGCTGTTCGGCGGTGATCCGCTCGGCGGCGAGCTTGGCGCCGAGGCCTTCGACGACGGCCCGCACGTCGTAGAACTCCCGCAAGGCGTCGTCGCTGAGGTCGATCACCGTGGCGCCGTGGTGGCTCTCGTAGCTGATCAGGCGGTCCTTCTCCAGCCGCCGCAACGCCTCGCGCACCGGGGTGATCGAGACACCGAGGCGCTCGGCGATGGAGTTCGCCTTCAGCGGCGTGCCGCCCGGGATGCTGGCGTTGCGCAGTTCCCCCAGCAGCACGTCGTAGACGTAGTCCGCCTTGCTCATCGGTGGCCGGTTCACGGCCGGTTCCCCTGACTGCATCGCCATCCTTCGCTTCCGGCGAATCCGGCGTCCAGTCTCCCGCACCGGCCCGCGCCGCCCTAGGCCGACTACGACGGAGGTATTGACTTACAAGTTACATATTATAAGTTGCATCCTCATGACGAGCCTTGCCGGATTACGCGTCATCGACGCCGCCACCCTGTTCGCCGGACCGTCCGCCGCGATGCTGCTGGCGGACTTCGGCGCCGACGTCATCAAGATCGAGCACCCGACCCGCGGTGACCCTGCGCGCGGCCACGGAGCTTCCGCCGACGGCGTCGGCCTCTGGTGGAAGACCCTGGCACGCGGCAAGCGGACCGCCGCCGTGAACCTCTCCACCCCCGAGGGCCAGCGGATCATCCGCGAGCTCTGCGCCGACGCCGACGTGCTCGTCGAGAACTTCCGGCCCGGAACCCTCGAACGGTGGGGGCTCTCCCCCGACGACCTCCGAGCGATCAACCCGCGGCTGGTGGTCGCCCGGATGACCGGGTTCGGCCAGCACGGCCCGATGTCGCGGCAGCCCGGCTTCGGCACGCTCGCCGAGGCGATGAGCGGGTTCGCCGCGTCCACCGGTGAACCGGACGGGCCACCGGTGCTGCCGCCGCTGGCGATGGCCGACGGCATCGCGGGGCTCGCCATGGCCTACGCGATCATGGTGGCGCTGCGGGCCAGGGACGAGACCGGGCACGGCCAGGTCATCGACATGGCCATCATCGAGCCGATCGTGAGCATCCTCGGCCCGCAGATGACCGCGTACAAGATGCTCGGCACCATCCCGCCGCGGACCGGCAACCGATCCAGCAGCAACGCTCCGCGCAACACCTACCGCACCCGCGACGGCCGCTGGGTCGCGGTCTCCACCAGCGCGCAGGCCATCGCCGAACGCGTCATGCACCTGGTCGGGCGGCCGGACCTGGCGGAACAACCGTGGTTCCAGCACGGACGCGGGCGGGTGGAGCACGTCGACGAGCTGGACTCGGCCGTCGCCACCTGGATCGCCGAACGGGACGCGGGCGAGGTGATCGACGCGTTCGAGCAGGCCCAAGCGGCGATCGCGCTCGTCTACGACGTCTCCGACATCGCGCAGGACCCGCAGTACGCGGCGCTGGAGACCTTCGTCGAGCTCGACGACGAGGAACTCGGCGCCACCACCGTGCAGAACGTCCTGTTCCGGCTGTCCGACACGCCCGGCGAAGTGCGCTGGCTCGGCCCACCGCTGGGCAAGCACACCGACGACGTGCTCGCCGAACTGTCCTACTCGCCCGAGCGGATCGCCGAGCTGCGGGAGAGCGGGGTCGTGGCATGACGCCGCCGGTGTGCTCCCTCTACGTACCCGGCGATCGTCCGGAGCGGTTCGGCAAGGCCGCGGCCAGCGGCGCCGACGTGGTGATCCTCGACCTGGAGGACGCGGTCGGCGCGGAGCACAAGGACGTCGCGCGCGAGCACGTCCGCGCGCACCTGGCCGAGCGCAGGCCGGGTCCGGAGCTGCACGTGCGGATCAACGATCCCGCCACGGAACGCGGTCGCGCGGACCTCGCCGCGCTCGCCGAGTGCCCGGGCCTGGACGCGGTGCGGGTCCCGAAGATCCACGGCGCCCGGGACCTCGCCGTCGTCGACGAGGCCTTCGGCACCCGGCCGACACCGGTGCAGGCGCTGCTGGAATCCGCGCGCGGCCTCGCCGACGCGGCGGCGATCTGCGCGCACCCCAGGGTCGCCGGGGTCGGGCTGGGCGAGCAGGACCTCGCGGCGGAGCTGTCCATCACCGACGAACGCGCCTTCGACCACCTCCGGCTCCAGCTGGTGCTGGCCGCCGCGGCGGCCGGCCTGCCCCCGGTGGCGATGTCGGTGCACGCGGACGTCCACGACGAGGCGGGTCTGCGGGCGTCCTGCGCGCACGGCAGATCCCTCGGCATGTTCGGGCGTGCCGCCATCCACCCCCGGCAGGTCCCCGTCATCCGGGACGCGTTCCGGCCGACGCCCGAGGAGGTCGCCCGCGCCGGTGAGGTCGTCGCGGCGGCCGAGCACCACGGCGGCGAGGGCGCGCTGGCGCTGCCCGACGGCCGGTTCGTCGACGCGCCCGTCATCGCCAAGGCCCGCAGCGTTCTCGCGCTGGCGGACCGGCTCGGCGAACGCGGCTGAGAAGCCGGAGCCGGCCACCGAAGTCCGGCGCCGCCGTCGCAGGTCCCGACGACGCGCCCGTCCGATCAGCTCACCTTCCCGGTGACCCGCAACGATTCGAAGGAGCTCGTCGTGGGCGTAGCAGTGTGGGCACTCATCACCTACATCGCGATCATCGTCGTCTGGAACACCGTCCTGAAGCGCAACATCGGCGAAGCGATGCTCGTCGGATTCGTCGCCGTGTGCCTGTTCGGCGGTGGTGACGCGCTGGAACTCGCTCGCGCGGGGCTGGACGAAGCGCTCTCCGAGGAGGTCGTGTTCGCCGCGCTGGCGTTCGTGTTCATGGGCTACCTGATGACCGAGCTCGGCCTCATCGACCGGCAGGTCACGTTGCTCAACTCCGTGTTCGGCAGGCTCCGGGGAGGTTCCGCGTACGTGTCGACCTCGGCGGCGGCCCTGCTCGGCGGGCCCGCCGGGTCCGGTTCCGGCATCGCCGCCTCCGTCGGCTCGGTGACGATCCCGTGGATGATCCGGTCGCGCTGGCGGCCCGACCTGGCGGCGTCGCTGGTGGCGGGCAACGCCGGGCTGGGGATCTCCATCCCGCCGAGCTCGTCGATGTTCCTGCTGCTGGGCTCGGCGGCGGTGGCGCCGGTGCTCAGCGCGGACCAGCTCATCGTCGCGGCGTTCGCCGGTGGGCTGTGGACGGTGCTGTACCGGTTCGTCGTGGTGTTCAGCTGGGTCCGCCGGTTCCGGATCGAGAAGATCTCCGGGGAGGACATCGCGCCGCTGCGGATCGCGTTGCAGCAGGGGTTCGGCTCGCTGCTGGTGTACGCGGGCATCGCGATCCCGGTCGTGCTGACGCTCGATGTCGGCGTCCGGTTCCTGGAATCCCGCGTCGGCGACGCGGCGGACGACATCAGCGTCATCGTGTGGATCCCGGTGCTGACCATCCTCGCGACGCTGCTCGTGGCGTGGCGGCGGCTGCCTCGCACGGGACGCGAGTGGAGCACGTACCTCGGGAACATGGCCTCGCGCTACGCCGTCATCGGCGCCACCCTGCTGTTCGCCTTCGCGGCGGCGGCGAGCCTGGGCGAGCTGGGACTGGTCGCGCAGCTCACCGCGATCATGGAAGGCTTCGAGGCTCCGCTGTGGATCGTCGCCTCGGTGGTCGGGCTGCTGCTGGTGGTGATCGCGGCGCCGCTGACCGGAACCGCCACCATCGCCGCGGTCGGCGGCGTCGCCTTCAGCGCCCTGACCGCCGCCGGAGCACCCCCGGCCGCCGCGGCCACCGCCATCCTCATCTTCGCCTCGACCGAGGGTGCTTCCCCGCCCGGTGCCGCACCGATCTACATCGCCACCGGCATCGCAGGCGTCGACCCGTCCCGCACGTTCCTGCGGCTCATCCTCTGGTTCGTGCTGCCGATCCTCGCCATCGGAGTGCTCGTCGCGACCGGCCTGCTCCCCGTTCCCGCCTGAGCGAAAGGGAAACCATGTCGCCCGAATCCCACCAGCCCCGCACCGCCCGCGTCCTCGCGCAGCGGATCAGCATGCCGGTGTTCAAGGTCTGCCTCGTCGTGTTCCTGGTGCTCGGCGTCGCGCTGGTGCTCGTCCAAGCCGTCGGCATCATGGTCGGGAACGCCGCGCTGGTGTCCGGCGCGGTCGACGTGCTGGGCGCGCCGACGACGATCGCGGCCGGGGTCACCGGGCTGCTCGGGTTCGCGATGTCCTACGTGTTCCCGTGGAAATCCGGCGAGGACTGAGGCGGTGGGGCCGGAGCCCGCGGTGGGTTCCGGGCCCTCGGCTCGGATCATCGGCGGTCGAAACGGCCTCGTTTGACCGCCTCGGTGAACGAGGGGACGTCCACGCGTAAGACCGGGCCTGCTGGATCCTTCGAATCCCGCATCAAGCGGAGATCCGCCGACACCTCCACGCACGCGGAGCCGTTCTGACTCCGGCTGGACTTCAGCCACCGGCGTTGTTCACCCATCACATCCGCTCCAGAATCTGGATCCGTCGGGTCATGGCCCTGCTCGTTTCCGCAGCGCCGAGGGCGATGTCCCCCAGGTGGTCAACGGCCTGGCGGTACGCCCTGATGTCGTCGTCCTCGTGCAGGAACAAGGTGGAACGGCGGTTCTCCAACTGCACGATCGGCGTGGACACCTCCGATTCGAGCAGGGTGAACGCCCCTTCCAGCGCCGGTTGCCAGCCGCTGCGGAACGGGACCACCCGCAGCTCGACGTTCGGGCACCGTCCGCTGTCGACCAGATGCCGCAGCTGCGCCGCCATGATCCCGGCGTCGCCGACGATCTGGTGCAACACGGCCTCACCGAGGAACGCCCGCATGGTCACCGGATCGGTTCGCGTGAGCACTTCGCGGCGCCCCAGTCGCAGCGCGACCCGCGCGGACACCTCGCTCGACGGCACTCCGCCCGCGCTCATGATCGCCCGGATGTATCCCGCTTCCTGCAACGGACCCGGCACCAGCAACGGGGACACCTCGGTGATCCGGGTCGCGGCCTGTTCAAAGTCGATCAAGGCTGACAGCTGCTGATCCCGCTCGGGCAACGCCGTCGCCACCCACGGCGGGTTCTTCGTCTCGTAGGCCAGCGACACGATCTCCTGGAAGCGCGGGCCGTTGACGTCCAGCGCCCCGAGGATCTGCGCGACCCGCTCCGGTGTCAGTGGTCGTTCCCCGTTCTCCCAGCGCGAGATCTCGCCGGAGTGGCGGCCGATCTGGTCCGCCAGCTCGGACACGGTCATCCCGCGTTCTCGGCGGATCTCGCGCACGGCGCTGCCCAGCGCACGTGCTTTCGGAGTCGCTGCCACCTGCTCACTCCCCGGTTCTCGTCCGCACGGCGCTCGCCCGACGTTCACCCGCTGCGCAGCAGGCAACTCGGTTGAGGCGATCACCATGCTCCTACGAAGATCACCATTACCAAAACGGAGCGAAGCTACCAGCGGATCCGGCAACGGCCCGGTCGCAGTGGAAGTGGCGTCGCGGATTCACCTGACCGAGCAGGGGGCTGAGCAATCCAGCGTCACGACCCACCCGAATCGATGATCGAACACCGCGCGGACGCTGCGGAGACGTCCGGCTGGACACCGCTGGAACGGACGATCCGCACCTGCTACTACTGCCGACAGCCGTACCGGGCCGCCGTGGACGCGACCAAGTGCGAACGGATCCACGAAGCGCTCGCCGCCCTCGCCCGGAGCAACGGCGATGGCCGTTCATGACCGGTGCGGATCAGTCGTCCCGCTCCCCGACCGCCACCCGGTAGCAGGCTGCACCTGGATGACCTCGGTCCTGGCAACCGGATGGCACCTCGTGCCCGCGCACTACGAGACGTTCCGAATCCCCTGCGCCTGCGGCCACTTCCTCACCGGCCCGGTGCACCGCCGCCTCCTCAACAACCCACCCCCCGAACACCGCTGCACCACCTGCATAGCAGCGGTATCCAGTACGGAGTTCCGACTGAGCACGCGTTACGACACGGCTACCCCGACACTTCACACGTCTTCCGAACCGACGCTCGAACCGGTACCCGGACGTGCAGCTGGTCAGGACTCCCTGCTGCCCCGCACTGTGCTCGGTCGAGTTCGCCCGCTGCGGTGTCGTGTGCTCACCTCGTCCGGGATGCGCAGGTGATGCAGGTGGCGGTGGCGGGAAGCGCGACCAGGCGTTCGTCGCCGATGGCGGCGCCGCAGCGCTCGCAGCGGCCGTAGGTGCCGTCCTCGACGCGCACGGCCGCCCGGACCAGCTCCGCCAGCTCACGCCGAGCGTCGTCGAGCAACCCCTGCACCTGAGCGCGCTCGAACGCGATCGTCTGACCCTCCGGGTCGTGCTCGTCATCGGCGCCGGTCCACGACGACACCTCCCGGATCTCCCCCAACTGCCGCCGCAACGCCCCGACCCGGGCCTCCACCTCGGCCCGGGCTCGAGCGAGTGCTGGGCGTGCACGACGTCCCACCATCCGAGGCGCAACGCCCCCACCCGTGGATTCATTCCCCTTCAGGTCAGCGACAGCGAGATCCGCAGTCAGCGACTCACCAGTCGAGCAAAGGCACATCACGATTCCGCAAGACGGTCACTTGATCAAGTACTAGAAATCAAACTCCACCTCGAGCGCACCCGACGCCCGGAGCATCCACTCAAGAGAGCCAACCGGAACCGGCCAATCCATCACCACGATGGACATCTGCAATAATTCGGCCGACAAAACAGTCGCATCCCACCAATACCAGTACCGGTCCTCATCGGTAAACCAATGCAACCAAGACGCCAATGTCCAACGCTCCTGCGCGAACCCCGCTCAAGGGTCCCCACCAGCGGAACACGCTTCTCGAAACCAGGAGGGGACTCGACCCACAATTTCTTCACCACTCAAGCCGGAGTCAATCGAACGCAACACTACCGAGAAAACTTCTCGCGAATTCTTCAGAACCCAAGCAGCATTCCCCGAACAATGCACTGTCGCACTTGAAATCATTCCCCCACACGGAATCCCGCAAGCAGAATTCCCGTTCTCCACGCGAGCGATCTCTTCCGGCATCATCAACGCACTTACCTACCGTTTCCAGGTGACATTCAACTCCAATTTATTGAATGTGATACGTCAACGGAAACTGCTCGAAACGCACACCAGAGCCATCTCGACCTGACCCAACGCGTCCACGCCAGCACGGCGCCTTCGTAGACCCTGCATTTGGCGACACCTGCCGGATAGATACGCCCCGGAGCCTCAGGCACAGCCCTAAAACACTTGTTGCATGCCACCCACATCCGGATGAGTTTATCCGCATCTCGAGCCAAATAACTCGTTAATCGATCGAAACGAGAATCGCCTCCGCCATCTCGCCCACGGTGAACGAATCAAGCCCTAGCGCTTCGCGGTGCACCAACACAGACGCATCTGAGATCTCACCGTTCGCGCCCTTTACAAGATCGAACGATTTGCCGAGCATCTCGCGCAATCTGCGTTTGACGTCCTTGGCGTTGGTCGAATTGTCATCCGCAAAAAAAGGCGGAGTGGCGACGATTTTTTTTGGAAGTCCGTCCTCTCGGGTATTGACCAACAACTGCGCTTCACCAGGACGCGGATAGCCTCCATACCGATCGTGCGCCAAGTAGAATTTCACGACCATGAAATCGCATTCTACCGCGACATCAGGAACCGTTCCACAACGCACCCGAATGTCGTCACGACCACCGAGGAAGCGCTCGAGTTCGGCCGACTCTTCCTCGTACTCGGTAGCCACTACAAGCTGCATGAATCAACCTTGTCGAATAGGAACGTGAGGCAGGACCCGCGGTCGACTCAAATCGCCCAGAAGGCCCGCAGGCAACGCAACTCCAGGCAACCCACCCTTAACATCAGAGATGTACGGCAAGATGCTTTCCGAAGGAATCAAGTCGCGCTGAATAGTAGTTCGAACTACTGTATAAGCACCTTCGCTCGGCCAGCTTCGATATGCTTCTTTCGCATACGCAGCAGCATCTTCAGGGCTCTGCGAGAAATATTTCGTCTCGATCCCTTCAGGGTTGGAGAAAGATCTATTGTCAAGTATGTCCTGCATCTCCTCGTTCTTGACGGCTCGATACAGTTCAACATGATCTTCCTTGCAGGACCAAAGCCCAAGAGGATCGGTCAACGTAATCGGGTTTGAAACGTACCGATGAGGGCTCGGCCCGGCTGCCAGACCGAGCGGATCCGCGCTCCCGTACCGCCCCGTGCTCGGGTCGTAGTGGCGGTGGAAGTTGTAGTTGAGGCCTGTTTCCGGGTCGGCGTACTGGCCCGGGAAGCGCAGCGGTGTGTACGCGCCCGTGCGGCTGTGGTCGAGGGTGTTGCCCCACAGCGTCGTCCGGTGGAACCAGGCCACTCCGCCCTGGTCGTTGATCAGCTCCGCCGGTGACCCGACCAGATCGGTGACGATCGAGTAGAACTGCCGGTCCACCCACTGCTGCGGCGCGTGGCGCAGGGGTGCGCGTTCGCGCTGGGCCAGCGGGCGGAACGAGCCGGGCTCGTAGTCCCAGACCGTCACGTGCAGGTCGGCGAACTCCGGGCCGCCGACGCCACCGGGACCGGCTCCACCGCTGCGCGCCTGTTCGGCGAGCACCACGCCGTCCCAGGTGAAGTCGACCTGCTCCAGCACCCGGTCGCCGGGTCCGAGGCGCTGCTTGGCGACGCGGCGGCCCAGCGGATCATAGCGGTAGCGCCAGCGCGAGCCGTCGGGGGTGAGCACTCCGGTCAGCCGGTCGTCGGCGTCCCAGAAGTACCGCCAGGTGTCGGGCTTGTGCGACAGCCGCCTGCGCTGGCGCAGGATCATGCGGCCTTGGTCGTCGTGCTCGTAGCGCACCGAACCGGCTCGGCGCACCAGCGTGCCGGAGTACTCGCGGTCTCCGACGGCGTCGGCGTCGGGCGAACCCGCGGGCACCGGCCACGCCGCGTCGGTGACGTTCCCGGCGGCGTCGTAGGTGTAGCGCTCGGTCCAGCCGCCGGCCTGCACGGTGGTGACGCGGCCCGCGCGGTCGAGCTCGAAGGTGCGGGGGCCGGTGAGGGTGTCGTTGACACCGGTCAGCAGGCCGTCGGCCCGGTAGCGGTAGGAGCGCTGCTGGACCTGGTGCCCGGTGGCTCCGGTGATGTGCTGCGCCAGCAGCTGGTGGTTGGCGTCCCAGTCCTGGGTGAGCACGGCGTTCGCGCCCAGCGCGCGGGTGGTCTCGTGGCCGGCGGCGTCGTAGTCGAAGCGCAGCGTCCGGCCGCCCGCGTGCAGCGCGGTGGGCTGGTGGGCGGTGTTGAACTCCCAGGTGCTCTCCGCGCCGGACGGCGTCATCCGACGCACCCGGCGGCCGAGCGCGTCGTAGGCGGAGTGCACGGTGCGGCCGTTGACGCTCTCCGCGAGCACCCGTCCGGCGGCGTCGCGCTGGAAGCGGATCTGGGTGTCGCCGTCCATCGCCTCGGCGAGGCGCCCGGCCAGGTCGTAGGTGAACGTGGTCGTGGCGCCGGGGGTGCGGCGTTCGATGACGTCGCCTAGGACGTTGCGCACGAACGTGGTGGTCTCGCCGACGCCGTTGGTGCGTTCCAGCAGCTGCCCGGCCGCGTCGTGCCGGTAGGCGACCTGGCGGCCGTTGAAGTCGGTCTCGCGCACGAGGTTCCCGGCCTCGTCGTAGTCGTAGCGCCAGACGAGCCCCTGCTCGTTGGTGACGCTGGTCAGCCGCAGTTCGGTGTCGTAGCCGAACTCCAGGCGGGTGCCGTCGGGACGCACCTCCGCCGAGGGCAGGTCGAAGTGGGTGACCTCGGTGTGGGTGGCCTGGCCGAGCGCGTCGACGTGGGTGCGGAGGTTGCCCTCACCGTCGTAGATCCACCGCTCCGTCGCACCGTCCGGCAGGGTGCGCCACGCGGGTTCGCCGTCGACGGTCCAGCCGAACCGGGTCGTGCCGCCGAGCGGGTCGACCACGGCCGACGCCCGACCGAAACCGTCGCGCTCGTACCGGGTCGTCGCACCCGCGGCATCGGTGATCGACAGCGGCAACCCGGCCGCGTCCGTTTCGACGCGCCGCACTCCGCCCAGCGCGTCGGTGATCGCGGTGAGGTGGCCGTGCTCGTCGTAGGTGTAGGTCGTCGCCGCGCCCATCGGGTCCAGCACCCGCGTGAGGTTGCCGCGGTCGTCGTACTCCCGGCGCGACACGGTGCCGTCCGGGGCGATCACCGTCGTCGGCAGCCGCAGCTCGTTGTACTCGAAGCGGGTCTGCGAGCCGTCGGGGCGCGTGGCGGCCAGCAGGTTGCCGATCTCGTCGTACTCGTAGCGCACGGTGCGCCCGAGCGGGTCGGTCCGCGACAGCAGCCGGTCGAACTCGTCCCACTCGGAGCGGACCTCGTGACCCGCGGGGTTCACCTCGCGGATCGTCTGGCCGCGTTCGTTGAGGTGGTAGGTGGTCTGCTGCCCCAGCGAGTTCGTCCACCGGGTCACCCCGTCCTCGTAGGACATCGTGCCGCTGAAGAAGCCGCCGGAACCGTCGGCCTGCACGACCCGGCCCTCGTGGTCGTAGCCGTAGCGGTACCAGGCGCCGTTGCGGTCGGTCCACGAGGTGATCCGGCCCGTGTCGTCGTAGGTGAACGTCAGCGGCGTGCCGGAGGCGTTGGTGACCTCGGTGAGCCTGCGGCCGGTGTAGCCGTAGCGCACCAGCCGGAGGTCGTCGCCGTCGGCCGCCTCCCGCAGGTGCAGCGCGGTGATCAGGCCGTCCTCGGAGTCGACCCGGATGCGGTAGCCGCCGCTGTGGCGGATCTCCAGCGGAGTTCCGGCCGCGTCCCGGTCGAAGTCGATGCGGTGCCCGTTGCGGTCGGTGATCGCCAGCAGCGGCAGCACCGCGTGCCCGAGGCCGACGCCGAAGTGCAGCGTGCGGCCCTGCTCGACGTCGGTGATCGTGAAGCCGTCCGCGGTGCGGGTCAACGCGCGGCGCGGGCCGGTGCGCGGCAGCACCGGCGAGTCGTCGGCGGGCAGCGGGTAGAACAGCAGCGTGCCGTCGTCGGCGGCGAGCGACACCTCGTTCCCGTCGACCTCCAGCCGCTGGTCCAGCGTGGACGACCAGCTGGGGCCGAAGTGCCGTCCTACGCGGTACGACGACAGGTGCGTCCGGTGCAGCACCAGCGGCAGCACGCCCGCCAGCTCCACGTCGGTCTGCGCGAGCACCATGTCGCCGCTGGCCACGTCGATCGGGTCGCCGCAGGTGTTCTTGTCCTTGTCCGGCACGCGTTCGGCGTCGGCACCGCGGTTGTTGCCCTGGATCGACGAATCGTCGGGGGAGCCGGTGCGGCCGGACGGCGATGTTCCGCTCGGACCGTCGGGCGTGTCGGCGCCGGACGGCTTGGTGCTGTCCGGGCCGGAACCGCCGAGGTCCGGGCCGGTCTGGTGCCCGTTGCCCGACGGTGGTGCGCTGGTACTCCCGGAGGACGCCGGGCCGGAACCTCCCGGCCGCCCGGCCTGCGCGGTCTGCCGGATGCTGTCCTGCGCGCCGGAGACGCTGCTGCTCGCGTCGATGTTCCCGTGCCGCTGCGACGGCATGCTCGGCGCATCACCACCACCATCGCCGTTCCCACCGCGAGGTCTCCTGGCCACAATCCCGCCTTAACGTAGGTCCGGTGCGAATCCCGGTCAGCCGTCGATGAGCTTGGTGAGGTTGGTGAGGCTGTCGATCAGGTCGCCGATGTAGCCGGTGATCTTCCCGACCCACTTGACCACGGCGGACGCGATCTGCGCGGCCACGACCGGGATGGTCACGACGAAGATCGCCTCGGCCGCCCACACGATGACCCGCGCCACCAGGTCCGCGATCAGGTCCCGCACCATGTCGCGGGTCATCTGCACCAGGCCGCCGGCGCCCTCGGTCGCGGCGGCCATCGCGGCGGACGTGGCGCCGAGGCCGCCGACCGCGTCCACGTTCGCGCCCATCATCTCGCGGTAGGCGTCGGCGGCCTCCCCTTCCCAGCCGGGCAGGTCGCGTTCCAGGTCCGCCTTCAGGTCTTCGGACATCGACGCCAGTTCCGCGGCCATGTTCGTCCACGTGTTCGCGTGCGAGGTGACGACGTCGGGCATGCCGGTGAGCTCGTCGAGCATTTCCCGCAGGGGCTCGAAGTGCTCCATCGCCCAGCCCAGGCCGTTGGACAGCAAGGTGCCGAACGGGTCGAGCACGGCGGAGGCGACCTCCAGCCCGACTCCGACGCCCGACAGCACCCCGCTGGTCCAGTCGCCGCTCTGGATCGAGGTGACCAGGCCCTCGATGCTGTCGGCCGTCCCGGCCCCGGTCCACGCCTTCTGCGTCGATTCGACCGGGGCGACCAGCGAATCGTCGCTCACAGGCCACCTCCGGCGGCCTCGAAGCCCTCGCCCGCTTCGACTTCGCGGCGGTCGTAGTCCTCCGCGGTCGCGCGCAGCGCCTGCGCGGCCTGCGCCAAGTTCTCCTCCACGAACGCGAGCAGCTCGTCCTGCTTGGTGTGCCGGCCTTCCAGCACGCCGGGGATCCACGAGCACAGCACGCCGTAGGCCTGGTCGTCCTGCGCGATGTTCGCGCTCGCCGACTTCACCGCGCCGAACCGCGCCTGGAGCGCCTCGACCTTCTGCGCGTGCGCGCGCAGCTGGTCGGCTTCAACACCGAACCCGTCCGCCATGGTCAGCTCCGGAAGTCCTTCGTCACGTCGTAGTCGTCGTACTCGTCGCGCGGCGGCCGGGCGGGCCGCTCGGCGGGTTCGGCCGGGTCCGGTCCGCTGCGCAGCCGGTCGCCGAGGCGCTGCGCGATCTCCTGCCCGGCCGCGGAATCGGCGCCGAGGGTGTCGGTGACGATCTCCTGCGACCGGTCCGCGGCCTGGTTGCGCGCGGCGGCCAGCGCGGCGAGCACGGCCCGGGACACGACGTCCGGGGACTTGCGCTTGATCTCGTCGGTCAGGCGCAGGTCCACCATCGACCCGGTGGAGTCGACCGTGACCTGCGCCAGGCCCTGCGGATCGCCCGCGGTCACCCGGATCTCGCCGATCCGCTCGCTCATCGCCTGCGTGTTGGCCGCGACCTGCTCGGCGCGCTGCCGCCAGGCGGCGAGGCGTTCGCGGGCGGCGTCGGGGTCGAGGACGTCCCCGTTCACCTTCCGGCTCCTTCGATCACCACGGCCACTCCTCCGACCAGCTCGACACGTCCGCTCGACCAGCCTTCCAGCCACATCCGCGGGACGGCCCGGAACGCCGGTCGATCACTCGATCAGCCTAGCGGCCGGCGAGCGCGGCGCGGACCAGTTCCAGCGGGTGGTGCGCGGCGCGCGGGGTGCCGTGCGCGATCTGCTGGCGGCAGGACACCCCGGTCGCGGCGATGAGCGTGGTGCCCGGTTCGGCGCGCACCGCGGGGAACAACCGGTCGGAACCGATCGCCATCGACAGCTCGTAGTGCTCGGCCTCGAAGCCGAACGAGCCCGCCATGCCGCAGCACCCGGCGTCGAGCTCCGCCACCTCGGTGCCGGGGATGCGGCGCAGCAGGCCGACGGTGGCGGCGGTGCCGACCTCGGCCTTCTGGTGGCAGTGCCCGTGGAACAGCACCCGCCGTCCCGCGGGCCAGGTGTCCGCGGAGAGCTCCAGGTCGCCCGCGTCGATCGCCTCCGACAGCAGCTCCTCCAGCTGGCGCACCCGGCCGGCGACGTCGCGGGCCGCCGGGTCGTCCGGCAGCAGCGACAGCGACTCGTCCCGCAGCGTCAGCACGCAGGACGGTTCGCACCCGACGATCGGCGCGTCCGAAGTGGACAGCCGGGCGACGAGGTCGCGGGCCTTCGCCTTCGCGTCGTCCACCAGCCCCTTCGACAGGCTGGAGCGCCCGCAGCAGCCCCGGTCCACCAGCCGCACCTCGTAGCCCGCGCGCTCCAGCAGCTCCACCGCCGCCCGGCCGATGCCCGGCTCGGTGAACGTGGTGAACGAGTCCGCCAGGAACAGCACCGGTCCGCGCGGCGCCGAACCCGCCGCACCCCGGCCGCGGAACCAGGAGGCGAGGTGGCGGCGCTGGAACCGCGGCAGCGGCCGGTGCTCGGTGATGCCCAGCGCGCGCCGGGCCAGCCTGCGCAGCAGCGGGATCCGGCCCGGCAGGTTCGACAACGGCGCCGTCGCCGCCCCCAGCCGGTTCAACGCCCGGATCGCGCCGAACACCCGCGAGCGCAGCGGCACGCCGTGCAGGTCGTGGTGGTGCGACAGGGTCTCGCTCTTGAGCTTGGCCATGTCCACGCCCAGCGGGCACTCGCTCTTGCACGCCTTGCACATCAGGCACAGGTCCAGCACCTCGTGCAGCCGCTCGTCGCCCAGCGCCCGCTTCGGATCGGGTTCGGACAGCGCCTTCACCAGGGCGTTCGCCCGGCCGCGGGTGGCGTCCTGCTCGCGGGTGGTGGCCATGTACGACGGGCACATCACGCCGGTGGTGCTCTTGCGGCACAGGCCGATGTTCATGCACCGGTCGGCGGCGCCGCGCATGCCGCCGACGACCTCGAAGGACAACCTGGTGCGGAACGGGCCCGGCACCGGCTGCTCGGCGTCGCGCAGGTGCTCGGTCATCGGCGGCGCCTCGACGATCTTGCCGGGGTTGAGGGTGCCCGTCGGGTCGAACAGGTGCTTCACCCGGCACATCGCCGCGTACAGCTCCTCCCCGAACAGCTCGCGGTTGAACTCGCTGCGGGCCAGGCCGTCGCCGTGCTCGCTGGAGTTCACCCCGCCGTACTCGGCGACCAGCGACTTCACCTCCTCGGCGACCGCGCGCATCGTCGCCACCTGGGCGGGTTCGGCGAGGTCCACGAACGGCCGGATGTGCAGGCAGCCCACCGAGCAGTGCCCGTAGAACCCGGCGGTCAGGCCGTGCCGGTCGAGGATCTTCGCGAACTTCGCGGTGTACTCCGGCAGGTGCTCGGGCGCGACGGCGGTGTCCTCCACGAACGCCAGCGGCCGCCGGGTGCCCTCACCCGCGGCCATCAGCAGGCCCAGGCTGGACTTGCGGACCTTCAGCAGCGACTCCTGCTGGGCCGGGGTGACCGCCTCCAGCGTGTGGTAGCCGTGCCCGTGCTTGCGCCACCGCGCGCTGAGCCGCCGCAGCCTCGCCACCAGCTCGTCCTCGTCGTCGCCGGTGAAGCTGACGAACAGCAGCGCGTCCGGATCGCCGTCGAGGATGGTGCCCAGCGAGGCGTACTCGATGCGCTGCCGGGACAGGTCCAGGATCGTGCGGTCCATCAGCTCCACCCCGGACGGGTCGCAGGACAGCGCGTCGCCGGTGGCGGCGATCGCGGCCTGCGTGGAGGTGAAGTGCCCGACGGCGATCACCGTGCGGCGCGGTTTCGGCACCAGTCCCACCACCGCCTCGGTGGCGATCACCAGCGTGCCCTCCGAACCGACCACGAACTCGGCGAGGTCGAACGGTCCCGGCGCGGCCAGCCGGTCCAGCCGGTACCCGCCCGCGCGCCGCCAGAAGTCCGGGAATCCGTCGGTGATCGCGCCGTCGGCGACGAGTCCGGGCAGCTCCCGGTGCAGCCGCGCCTCCAGTCCAGGACCGGCCGCGCGCCGCAGCCGCTCCGCTTCGTCGACCGGGCCGAACCGGGCGGTGGAGGCGTCGGAGAGCACCACCGACAGCTCCCGCACGTGGTCGATCGTCATGCCGTGGCGCACCGAACCGCTGCCCGCCGAGTTGTTGCCGATCATTCCGCCGAGCGTGGCGCGGTTGCTGGTGGAGGTGTCCGGCCCGAACATCAACCCGTGCGGGGCGGCGGCCCGGTTCAGCTGGTCCTGCACCACGCCCGGCTGCACCCGCGCGAGGCGCGCCTCCGGGTCCAGCTCCACGATCCGGTGCAGGTGGCGGGAGAAGTCGAGCACGAGGCCCGGCCCCACCGTCTGCCCGGCGAGGCTGGTCCCCGCGCCGCGCGGCACCACCGGCACGCCGTGCTCGGCGGCCGCCGCCACCGTCGCCGCCACGTCCGCCGCTTCGCGCGGGAACACCACGCCCAGCGGGGTGATCGAGTACATGCTGGCGTCGCGGGAGTACAGGTGCCGCGTGTAGTCGTCGAACTCCACCTCACCGGCCAGGTCCGCCCGCAACCGCCGTTCCAGGTCGTCCATCACGCCTCCCCCAGCTCGGCCAGCGCGGCGGTGATGCCGCGCTCGTCGAACGGGACGCCCGCCGCGGCCAGCCCCAGCTGCACCCCGGACAACGCCGCGGCCAGGCCCACATCGTTGAGATGTCCCAGGTGGCCGATGCGGAACACGCGCCCCGCGAGCTTGCCCAGCCCCGCGCCCAGCGAGGTGTTGCACCGCTCCAGCACCACCCGCCGGAACTCGTCGGCGTCGTGCCCATCGGGCAGCAGCACCGCGGTCAGCGCCGGGGAGTGCTCCCGCTCGTCCAGGCACAGCACCTCCAGCCCCCAGCCGCGCACCGCCGCCCGCGTCGCCGCCGCGTGCCGCAGGTGCCGCCGGAACACCGCGGGCAAGCCCTCCTCGTCGAGCATCACCAGCGCTTCGCGGAGGCCGAACAGCAGGTTCGTCGCCGGAGTGCTCGGGAAGAACCCGCGCTCGTTCGCCGCCAGCTGCGGCCGCCAGTCCCAGTAGGACCGCGGCAGCCGCGCGGATTCGGTGGCGCGCAACGCCTTCGCGCTGATCGCGTTGAAGCCGAGCCCCGGCGGCAGCATCAACCCCTTCTGCGAGCAGGCGATCGTCACGTCCACGCCCCACTCGTCGTGCCGGTAGTCCACCGAGCCCAGCGAGGAGATGGTGTCCACCAGCAGCAGCGCGGGATGCCCGACCGCGTCGAGCGCCCGCCGCACCTCGGCGATCCGGCTGGTCACGCCGGTGGAGGTCTCGTTGTGCACCGCGCACACCGCCCGGATCTCGCCGTCCGGGTCGGCGGCCAGCCGCTCCCGCACGACCTCCGGGTCGATCCCGTGCCGCCAGTCGCCGGGCACGAAGTCGACGCGCAGGCCGAGCTTCTCCGCCATCTCCCGCCACAGCGCGGCGAAGTGCCCGGTCTCGAAGGCCAGCACCCGGTCGCCGGGGCTGAGCGTGTTCACCAGCGCCGCCTCCCACGCCCCGGTGCCCGAGGACGGGTGGACCACCACCGGGCCGGTGGTGCCGAACAGCGGCCGCAACCCCGCCAGCACCTCCGCGGCGAGGGCGGCGAACTCGGGGCCGCGGTGGTCGATGGTGGGTGCGGACATGGCCCGCAGAACGCGGTCCGGAACGTTCGTCGGGCCGGGAACGTGCAGGAAGTGCCTGCCGATCGGCTGCGCCATCGGATTCTCCCCTGGTCTATTCAGAACTCTTGACCGTCAAATGTGCGCGGGGTCATACTCTCCCGGCACGAGACGTTGATCTCGCATCACGGAAATGAATTCCGCTCCCTTCCCGAGCCGACGACCGCCTCGAATCCAGGAGCACCATGTCCGTACAGATCTGGTCCATCATCGGGCTCGTCCTCATATTCCTCCTCGCCACGCTGCGCTCGGTGAACATGGGAGCCGTGGCATTTCTCGGAACATTCCTCATCGGCACGTTCCTGGTCGGCGACAGCGCCGACGAGCTGTTCGGCGGATTCCCCGGAGACCTCTTCGCGGTCCTCGTCGGGGTCACCATGCTGTTCGCCATCGCCAAGGCGAACGGCACCGTCGACTGGATGATCCACGCCGGAGTCCGCGCCGTACGCGGCCGCATCGCCCTCGTTCCGTGGGTGATGTTCCTGGTCACGAGCCTGCTGACGATGGTGGGCGCGGTGGTGCCCGGCGCGGTCGCGATCATGGCCCCGATCGGGCTGAACTTCGCCGCGCGCTACCGGATCAACCCGATGCTGATGGGGCTGCTCATCATCAACGGCGCCACCGCGGGCGGGTTCTCCCCGATCAGCATCTTCGGCGGAATCACCAACGGAGTCGTCGAACGCAGCGGACTCCCGGGAAATCCGCTGCTGCTGTGGGCGAGCCAATTCGCGTTCAACCTGGCGCTGAGCGTCGTCGTGTTCTTCCTCTTCGGTGGACGCGAACTCCTCGGCCGAACAGCCGAACCAGAATCCGCGGAATCGTCCAACGGCGGGACCACCGGGACCACGGTTCGGCTCGACGCGCAACGAATCCTCACGCTCGCCGGATTGCTCGTCCTCGCCGTCGGCGCACTCGCCCTCGAATTCGACGTGGGCCTGCTGGCGCTGAGCATCGCGACCGTGCTGTGCGTGCTGCACCCGGGCACCGCGAAATCCTGCGTCGCCGAGGTCGCGTGGCCGACGGTGCTGCTGATCTGCGGCGTGGTGACCTACGTGAGCATGATGGAGCGGATCGGCACCATCGAGTTCCTCGGCGACGGCGTGGCCGGGATCGGCGTTCCGCTGCTGGCGGCGTTCGTGATCTGCCTGATCGGCGCGGCGGTGTCCGCGTTCGCCTCCACCACCGGGATCCTCGGCGCGCTCATCCCGCTCGCGGTGCCGTTCCTGCTCACCGGACAGGTCGGCGCCATCGGCATGATCATCGCGCTGACGGTGTCCGCGTCCGTCGTGGACTCCTCGCCGTTCTCCACCAGCGGTGCGCTCGTCGTGGCGGGCGCTCCGCCGGAGCTGCGCGAGGGCGTGTTCCGGCGGCTGATGGCCTGGGGCCTGAGCATGATCGCGGTCGGGCCGGTGGTGTCCTGCGCGCTGTTCGTGCTGCCGGGGTGGCTGTGAGCGCCGTCCGCGGCGAGCACCGGATCGGCGCGGCGGACCGGCTAGGCTTCCGGGATGAGCGAAGGAATGCGCACCGTGCTCTCCGCTTTCCGGGTGCTCGAAGAGGTCGCGCACACCCAGCCGGCCGGGGTCGGCGACCTCGCCCGCAGGCTGCGGATGCCGAAGAGCACCGTGCAGCGGGCGCTGCGGACGATGTGGACGGCGGGCTGGATCTGCCCGGACGGCGCGGACGTCACCCGCTGGGTACTCACCACCCGCGCCTTCCAGGTGGGCCAGCGCGCCATCGCCGACATCGGCGTGCGGGACGCGGCGGCGGCCGTCATGCACGAGCTGCGCCGGGAGACCGGCGAGACGGCGCACCTGATGGTCCGCGAGGGCGACCACGCGGTGCTCATCGAGCGGGTCGAGACCGAGCACCCGATCCGCGCGGTGGTGCCGCTGGGCAGCACGGTGCCGCTGCACGGTTCGTCGAACGGCAAGGCGATGCTGGCGGCGATGCCCCGGGAAGCGGTGCGCCCCATCCTCGGTGAGGAACTGGTGCGCTACACCGACAACACGATCGTGGACTGGGCGGAGTTCTTCGCGGAGCTCGACCGGGTCGCCGAGCTCGGCTACGCCGCGAACACCGGCGAGTGGCGCGCCGACATCGCCGCGGTCGCCGCGCCGATCTTCGACGACACCGGCGATCCGGTCGCGGGACTGTCGATCTCCGCACCGGCCGGCCGGATCACCCCGGAGCTGCGGGAGCGCTACGGCGCGCTGGTCGCGGAGGCCGCCGCCCGGGTGAGCGCCACGCTGGGCCACCGCCCCGCGGTCCTGCCCGGC
The DNA here is from genome assembly GCF_020176775.1 of Saccharopolyspora sp. 6M. Classification (NCBI taxonomy): domain Bacteria; kingdom Bacillati; phylum Actinomycetota; class Actinomycetes; order Pseudonocardiales; family Pseudonocardiaceae; genus Saccharopolyspora; species Saccharopolyspora sp. 6M. The sequence continues at coordinate 16,784 of NZ_JAIUJZ010000010.1, read as the reverse complement.
TGAGCCGCCCATCCGGCATCACCGGCCGAGCCACTGCGGGCGGCGCTTCTCGGTGAACGCGCGCACGCCTTCGCGGAAGTCCGCGCTGCCGTAGCAGGACTCCACCAGGTCGTCCCCCGGTGGCAGCGCGTGCCCCCGCAGCCTCCGCACGGCCTCCTTGGTGGCGCGCATGGTCAGCGGCGCGTGCCCGGCGATCCGCTCGCACAGCTCCGCGACCCGCGCGTCGACCCGGGATTCCGGGAGCACCTCGGAGGCCAGCCCGGCGCGTTCGGCCGCCTCGGCGTCGAGGAAACCGGCCGTGCAGATCAGGTGCATCGTGCGCCCCGCGCCGATCAGCGAGACCAGCAGCGCGTGGTTGCGCATCGACAGGCAGTTGCCGACGGTGCGCGCGATGGGCATCCCGAACTTCGCCCGCTCCGAGCAGATCCGCAGGTCGCAGGCCGCGGCGATGGTGAGTCCGCCGCCGGTGGCGTAGCCGTCGACGACGGCGATCGTCGGCACGGGGATCCGCTCCACCGCGTCCAGCACCGCCTCCACCCGCCGCTCGTAGTCGTGCCCGGCGGCGGCGCCGTCGAAGTCCCGGAACTGGCCGATGTCGGTGCCCGCGACGAACGCCTCGCCCCCGGCGCCGCGCAGCACCGCGACCCGCACCCGCGGTTCGGCGGCGACGCGCGCGCAGAACTCGGCGAGCTCGTCGTACATCCGCCAGGTCATGGCGTTGCGGGCTTCGGGCCGGTCGAAGGTGGCGGTGGCGACGGTTCCGTCGATCTCGACGCGCACCCGCCCGCTCATGCGACGGCTCCTTCGGCCCGCAGGGCGCGGATCTCCTCGTCGGTGCGGCCGGTGGCGCGCAGCAGTTCGTCGGTGTGCTCGCCGAGCGCGGGCGCGGGCCTGCGGATCCGCCCGGGGGTGCCGCTGAGCTTCACCGGGACGCCGAGCGCGCGCACCGGGCCTTCGCCGGGGTGGTCGACCTCGACGACCATCTCGCGGGCGAGGGTGTGCGGGTCGGCGCAGGACTGCGCGTAGTCCCGGATGGGTCCGGCGGGCACCCCGGCCGCCAGCAGCAGCTCGGTCCACTCCTCGGTGTCCCTGGTGCGCAGGGTCGTCGCGAGTTCGGCGGCGAGCTCGGCGCGGTGGCGGACCCGGTCGGTGTTGGTGGCGAACCGCTCGTCGGCGGGCAGTTTGGGCCGGTCGAGCACGGCGCAGAGCCGCCGCCACAGCCGTTCGTTGTTGGCACCGACGGTGATGTGCCCGTCGCGGGTCGGCAGCGCCTCGTAGGGCGCGTTGACCCGGTGCGCGGAGCCGAGCCTGCCGGGTGCCTCGCCGGTGGCCCACAGCTCGGAGGTCTCCCAGATCGACAGGGCGAGGGCCGCGTCGTACAGCGAGGTGTCCACGGCCTGCCCGCGCCCGGTGGCGGCCCGGGACAGGCAGGCGCTGAGGATGCCCACGGCGCAGAACAGCCCGGCGGACAGGTCGGCGACGGGCACCCCGGACTTGGTGGGCGGGCCGCCGGGTTCGCCGGTGACGCTCATGATCCCGCTCATGGCCTGGGCGATGAGGTCGTAGCCAGGACGCCCCGCGTACGGCCCGGTCTGCCCGAATCCGGACAGGGAGGCGTGCACGATCCGCTCGTTGCGCTCGCGCAGCGCCGGGTAGTCCACGCCGAGCCGGGTGGCGACGCCGGGCCGGAAGCTCTCCACCACGACGTCGGCGTCCCGGACCAGCCGGTAGAAGGTGTCGAGCCCGGCATCGGTCTTGAGGTCGAGCGCGATGCTGCGCTTGTTCCGGTTCACCGCGAGGAAGGCGGCACTGGTGCCGCGGGGCAGCCGGTGCCCGGTGGCCTGGCGGGTGGCGTCGCCGCCGCCGACCGGTTCGACCTTGATCACGTCGGCGCCGAGGTCGCCGAGCAGTTGGCAGCAGTAGGGCCCGGCCATGACCTGGGTCAGGTCGAGCACGGTCAGGTTCTCCAGCGCGAACGTCATCGTTGCCCGCCGATCTGTGCCGCTGCACGGCACGACCTGTCTGTGACGGCATAACCGTACGAGCACGGCGGAGCCGCGGTCAAGGTTCCGGAGAACCGCAGGTCGGAGCGCATGCCGACCTGTGCCGCACGTCACAGGACGAGTTGGGGGCCACGTGAAATACACAGCTCCGGTGTGGCGATTCACCGGGCGGGAGAAGGTCGAGCAGTGGCAACGAGAGGCCGGTTCGGAGCCTTGATCAGCCTCCAGCGACGTTCCCCCGGACAAGAATCACGTCGCGTTGTCACAGGAGACTCGGATGAACCACATCATCGTCGCGCTGTCGGTCGAAGCCGTCGGACTGTTCGCCATCGCCGGGGCGATCACCGCGTGGACCCGCTCGGTCCTGCGGGCCGCCCCCCGCTGAAACCCCTTCCGCGAACGCAGAAGAGCCCCGCTGCCGAGAATGAACGGCGACGGGGCTCTTCCGCGTCCGAGGTCAGTCCTTGGCGCCGACCAGCACCTTCGCTTCCTCGTGGTCCACCGCGGCCGGCGGCGAGCCGGGCAGCCGCTTGCCCGCGGACTCCTTCGCGAAGTACACCGCGACCGCACCGATCACACCCGCACCCATCAGGTAGTAGGCGGGGATGTCCAGGTTCCCGGTGAGCGCGATCAACGCCGCGATCACCGTCGCGGCCGTGCCGCCGAACAGCGACACCGAGATGTTGAACGCGATCGACAGCCCGCCGTAGCGGATGTCGGTCGGGAACAGCGCGGGCAGCACCGACGGCGAGGTGGAGTTGAAGCACAGCAGCATCAACCCCATCAGCATCAGGCCGCTGAACGTGGCGAACGTGCCGCCCGCCTTCAGCAGCATGACCGACGGGATGGCCAGCACCACCAGCAGCACGCACCCGGTGTACATGACCGGCTTGCGCCCGATCTTGTCGCTGAGCCGGCCGATGAACGTGATCAGCACCATCGACACCAGCAGCACCACGATCTGCAGCACCTGGGACGTCGTGGAGTCCGTGCCCGCGTGCCCGTTGTCCGGCAGCGTCTGGGTGAGGTAGGTGGGCATGTAGCTGGTCAGCACGTAGTTGGTGACGTTGAAGACCAGCACGATGCCACCGCACACCAGCATCGCCGGCCAGTGGTTGACGAAGATCTTGCGGAACTCCGCCAGCGTCTGGTTGCCCTCGCGCCCCTCGGACTCCGCCGCGATCTTCGCGAACGCCGGGGTCTCCTCCAGCTTCATCCGGAGGTACAACCCGATGCCGCCGATCGGACCGGCGATCAGGAACGGGATGCGCCAACCCCAGGCCAGCAGGTCCTCTTCGCTGAGCAGCAGCTCCAGACCGGTCGCGAAGCTGGCACCCAGCGCGTAGCCGGTGAGCGTGCCGAACTCCAGGAAGCTGCACAGGAAACCGCGCTTGCGGTCCGGCGCGTACTCCGCGATGAACGCCATCGCGCCGCCGTACTCACCACCGGTGGAGAAGCCCTGCAGCAGCCTGGCCAGCAACAACAGCATCGGCGCCGCGACGCCGATGGCGTGGTAATCGGGCAGGATGCCGATGATGAACGTGCTGATCGCCATCATGATGACGGTCAGCGACAGGACCTTCTGCCTGCCGATCCGGTCGCCCAGCGGCCCGAAGAACAGCCCGCCGAAGGGCCGCACCAGGAACGCCGCGGCGAAGGTGCCGAGCGTGGCGATGGTGCCCATCGTCGGCGAGAGGCCGGCGAAGAACACGCTTTCGATCTTCACGGCCAGGTAGGAGTAGACGCCGAAGTCGAACCACTCCGTGACGTTGCCGATCGCGGCCGCACCGACGGCTCGGCGAATCACGCCCGGCTCGGTGACCGTCACATCCGATACCGAGAAGTCGTCCGATTCCGCGTTGGACGAGCTTGCCCCTGACAAGGAGAACACCCCTCTTATCCATTCTCGGCCGCCCACCCCCGGGGCGGCCCGTCGAGGCTCCTGCTCGACAACTCTTTTTCGACCTTGGGCAGACACCTTAGTGCCCCGAACGGGTCAACCGAAATCCACCGACCGAAATCTATCCACGCATTCGTTCGAATAGTCCGATTTGCACTTTACTCGCCGCCACCTGGCGACTCGGACATTCGAACCGATATTCGCATAGCGGTCACCCACCGGCGGAGCCGGTTGCACGGACAGTGATTGAGCGAACCGTGATCGAAGTCTCCGCACCGCGATTCGACCTCTTAACACGATTATCGAAAAATTGCGCGCGCAGTTCCGCCGATCCGGGGAAAAACCCCCGATCCGGGGACGCCCACCTACTTTCGTAAGACCCCGTACGCAGCATTGCCGGCCGTTGAAGATCGATGCTAAAAAGTGAAAATCAACTCCCGGGCCGGCCGCTCGCGCGCCGCCGATGACTCGGGAATCCCGGCCGCGATCTGGGGAATCGCCGCGCCGACCGCCGGTCGAACGCGACCCAGCCCGCGCACCGCCGAGGCCGACCGGCATGCCGGGACCGCACCGCACAACTGGGGGCTCCACGTGACGAAACCGCTGTCGTTCCACGTCCTCGGCCCGCTCACCGTCGGGAGCGGCGGGCGATGTCTCGACGTACCCGGATCCAGGCAGCGCATCCTGCTCGCCGCGCTGCTGGTCAAGTTCAACCAGGTGGTGTGCGTCGACGAGCTCGTGGACCGGATCTGGGACTCCCGGCCGCCCTGCCGGCCGCGCCGGGCGCTGCACACCTGCCTGACCCGGCTCCGGCACGCCATCGCGGACGCGCCCGGCGCGCCGGACCTCATCCGCACCTCCAGCGCCGGGTACACGCTCCAGGCGTCCCCGGAGACCCTCGACTTCGCCCGCTTCATCGAGCTGCTGGAGCAGGCGCGCGCCGCGGAGGCCGCCCACGACCGGCTCCGCGAATCCGCCGCCCTCGGCGAGGCGCTGGCGCTGTGGCGCGGGGAGCGCGCGCTACCGGACGTGGCCTCGGACTCGCTGCACCGCGACGTGGTGCCCGGGATGCACCAGCAGCGCATCGAAGCGCTGGAGCGGCGCGGCGAACTGGAGCTGGAACTGGGCCACCACCGCGAGCTCATCGGCGAACTGCGGGCGCTGACCTCCGCACATCCGTTCCACGAGCGGTTCTGGCAGCAGCTGCTGCTCGCGCTCTACCGCTGCGGGCGGAAGGTGGAGGCGCTGCTGGCCTACGCCGAGCTGACCTCGCGCATCCGCGACGGCCTCGGCGTGGAGCCCGGACCGCAGCTGCGCGATCTGCACCTGGCGATCCTGCGTGACGACCAGGTGCCGCCGCTTCACACCGCGTCGTAGCGGCCGGGACGCCGCTGCGCGCGGTGCCGCGGACCCGCGCGGCCGGGACGGTCCGCTCCCCCCGCGTCCGCGACGCCCGGTTCCACGGCCCCGGCGCCCGCTCCGACCGGATCGGCCCGGTCCGGGCGCGTGCCTGCCGGCCCAGCGCCTTCCGGATCCGCGTCCTCCGGACCCGCACGGTCCGGATCCGCGCCTTCCAAATCCGCGCGGTCCGCCGCATCGGCCGACCGGTCCGAGCCGTCCGCCCCACCGGAGCCGCGCCGTCGCCAGTACACGACCCCCAGCACCACCAGCACGAGCACCGCCACGGCCGGGATCGCGCCGAACGCCCCGGCCAGCCGCGAGTACGACGCCCCGGCCAGGTAGCCCACGCTGCCTTCCCCGCACGCCCACACCACCCCGGCGAGCGCGCTCCACGGCGCCATCCGGCGGTAGGGCAGGCCGGACGCGCCGATCAGGTGCGGAGCCGCGGACCGCACCAGCGGCACGAACCGGCACGGCACCAGCGCGGGCCCGCCGCTGCGGCGGAACAGCTCGCTCGCGCGGTCCCACGCGCGCGGGACGCGACGCGCGAACCGGGTCTCCCGCAGCCGAGGGCCGAGGTGGCGCCCGGTCCAGTGGCCGAGCGCGTCCCCGCAGATCGCGCCGACGGAAGCGGCCAGCACCACCGCCCACGGTTCCAGCACCCCCGCGTAGACGAGCGCGCCCGCGACGAGCAGCGGCCCCAGCGTGGGCACGAACGGGCTGATCACCAGGATCCCTTCGGTGAACACCAGCCCGGCGAGCAACCCGTAGGCGGCCGGCGGCGGCAGTTGCGCCAGCCAGTCGGCCGGTGACGGCATCAGCGGTCCTCCGCCGCGGGTGCGCGCAGGTGCCAGACGTGCGCGGGCGGCAGGTTCCACCACACCGTCGAGCGGCCGAGGCCGTAGCGCTCGACGAACTCGCGCTCCACCTCCATCGCGGCCCGGTGCCGCCGCGACTCGGTCGGGCCGCTCACCAGGGCGCGGGCCCGTTGCGTGCCCAGGTAGCCGAAGAAGGTCAGGTGCCCGCCCGGAACGAGCAGTTCGAGGTGCCGGTCCAGCAGCGCCCGCACCTGCTCGGGTTCGAAGTTGGTGAACGGCAGCCCGGAGACGACCACGTCGTAGCGCGGTTCCAGCGGCGCGTCCAGCACCGAGACCTCGTGCAGCGCGATCCGGTCGGCGACGGCGGAGAGCGCGAACTCGGTGCGCAGCGCGGTGTCGAGCATCCGCACGTAGTGCGGGTTGATCTCCACGACGTCCAGCCGGTCGGCGGGGCCGATCCGGTCGGCGAGCTCCCGCGTCACCACCCCGCTGCCCGCCCCGACTTCGAGCACCCTGGCCGGTGGCCGGTGCTGCGGCGGCAGCAGCGGCGCGGCGAGCCGGGCGGCGAGCCGTCTGCTGCTGGGGGCGATCGCCCCGGTGACGCGGAAGCTGCGGAACGCCTCGCGGGAGAAGGCGAACCGTCCGGGCGACGTGCTGCTGCTGGTCTGCACTGGGTCCACGTCGTTGCACGCTACTGGCGGGATCAACGGGCACCATCGGTCTCATGGCCACGGAGATCCGGTACGAAAGTAGGGGGGCGGCGGCTCCCTATGCTCGTCCGTCGTGGCGACGAGGAGCAACCCGGTGACCGCGGTACCGCCGCGCACGCGGTGGTGGGTGGAGGCGGCGCTGCTCGTCGCGGTCTCGCTGCTGTCCGCGCAGGAGGCCTACGTCCGCGCCGGCGGCGTGGTGCTGAGCCCGCAGGTCGGCGCGGTGCTGCTGGCCGGGATCGCGCTCGCGTGGCGCGGGCGGAACCTGGCGGTCGCGGCGGTGCCCGCGGTCCTGGTGGCCGCGGTGCTGGGGACGGTGCTGGCGCTGCTGGTGGTGCTGTACTCCTGCGCGAAGCGCGGCAGGCTGGTGGTGGCGGCGGTGTGCGCGGTCGCGGCGATGGGCGGGAACCTGCTGCAGCCGCAGCACTCGCTGTGGGGCACCCGGGTCGCCGTGCTGGTGCTGCTGCTGGTCGCGGTGGCGACGCTCCGCATGTGGGCGGGCGGGCACCGGCGGCTGGTGGCGAGCCTGGCCGCGCAGGTCGACCAGCTGCGGGTGGAGCGGGAGCTGCGCGCGGAGCAGGCGCGGTTGACCGAGCGCGGCCGGGTCGCGGCCGAGCTGCACGACTCGCTGGCGCACTCGTTGAGCGTGCTGGCGCTGCACACCGGCGCGCTGCAACGGCATTCGGACGAGCTGCCCCCGCAGGTCGCGGACCGCATCGACCTGCTGCGGGCGACGTCGACGGAGGCGCTGCGCGACCTGCGGGACGTGCTGGCGGGACTGCGCTCGCCGGACGGCGGCGGGGTTCCGGAGCCGCGCCGGATGCGCGATCTGGAGGCGCTTTTCGCGGAGGCGCGGGCGGCCGGGCAGCCGGTGGCGGCCGAGGTCTCCGGTGACGCGGCGGAGCTGCCGTTCAGCCACCGGCTGGCCATCTACCGGCTGGTGCAGGAAGCGCTGACGAACGCGCGCAAGCACGCACCGGGCTCGGCCGTGCGGGTCCGGGTCCGGCACGGTCCGCCGGAGTCCACCGTGGACGTGGAGAACGACGTGGGCGCGCCGGTGGAGCGGGACTCGCCCAGCGGCTACGGCCTGGTGGGGCTGGCCGAACGGGTCGACGCGCTGCACGGCACCCTGGAACACGGCCCTTCGGGCACCGGCGGCTGGCGGCTGTCGGCGCGCATCCCGGCACCCGCCCACTCCTCGGGAGCAGCATGATCCGCACGCTGATCGTGGACGACGACACGCTGGTCCGCCTGGCGCTCGCCGACATCCTCACCGACGCACCGGGGATCACCGTGGTCGGGCAGGCCGGGGACGGGCTGAGCGCGGTCCGGGAGGCCGCGACCGGCCAGGTCGACGTGGTGCTGATGGACGTGCGGATGCCGGAGCTGGACGGCATCCAGGCCACCGAGCGCCTGCGCGCGCTGCCGAACCCGCCGCAGGTCGTCACGCTCACCACCTTCGACCTCGACGAGTACGTGTACGGCTCGCTGACCGCGGGTGCCGCCGGATTCCTGCTCAAGGACAGCGAACCCGCCGAGATCGTGCGCGCCGTGCAGGTCGTCGCGAGCGGGCAGGCGATGCTGCACCCGGCGGCGGCGCGGCGGCTCGTCGACCACTACCACCGGGGCAGCGGACCCGATTCCGCCGCGGCGCGCGCGAAGATCGAACGCCTCACCCCCCGGGAGCGGGACGTGCTCGGCCGGTTGGCGACGGGCGACGGCAACGCCGAGATCGCGAGCGCTCTCGGCATGCGGGAGAGCACGGTGAAGGCGCACGTGAGCCGCATCCTCGCCGCGCTCGACGTGGGCAACCGGGTGCAGGCCGCCCTCTGCGCCTGGGCGGCCGACCAGTCCGGCTGACGGAGCCGCGAACCTCCTGCCGCGGTGACGGATCCCGCTGCCGCCACGCCAGTTCTCCTGCGGTGAAACAGCTTTGAAGGCGGACTGAAACCACCGCCCCCTAGCGTCGGTCGCGTTGGGCCTCCGACGGATTGGGAGCGGTCGATGCAGCACTCGGATGTTCCGGTCATCTACCCGGACGTGGACGTGATCCGGCGAATCCAGGAACTCGTGGTCCTGTGCTCGCTGCTGCCGCCGGACGGCAAGCTGCGCGAGGTGCTGCAGCTCGCCCTCGCGCTGAACGAGGAGCCCACCTTGGCCCGGCTCACGCCGGTCACCGACCTGCACCCCTTCGCGACCCACAAGTGGCTGGAGCAGCTGTGGTCGCCGGAGGGACTACCGGAGCAGGAGAAGGAGGTCGTCGCCTGGCAGAACGAGAACGACAACATGGGCCGAGCGCTCGTGGAGTTGAAGAACGCGGAGGCGCAGCTGGGTTTCGCCCTCGTGGCGCAGCTGCCCGCCGAGAAGTCCGAATGATCCGAACGCACACCAGCATCCAGGAGGAGATCATGTCCGACACCATTCTTCGCCAAGCCGTCATCGACGCCGAGTTCCGCTCCGCGCTCATCGCGGACCCCGCCGCCTTCGGCGTGGAGCCTGCCGAGCTGCCCGACGCGGTCGAGGCCGTCGACCAGGAGTCCCTGGACTTCTGGACCAAGGGGATCGCGGCCAACGAGGTCGTCGCCTGCGCCAGCACCTGCAGCGCCGGCCCGTTCACGTTCGCGTGCGACGGCTCGACCAAGTGAGCTGAGCATCGACGCGGTGAGCCTTCGGGCTCGCCGCGTTCCTCGCCCACCACCGACCGGGGACAGGTGTTGATGCAGACCGACCGAGCACTCGATCTGGCCGCCCGCGCGAGCAACCTGGACGAGCGGTTGCACGTCGTCACCGCGCTGCGCGACTCGGGGCGGCCGCTCGCGGCGGCGCCGCCCGACGCGGTCGAGCGGTGGCGGCTGGACCGCGTCGCCGGACGGCTCGCCGGGAAGTTCGCGCAGGAGGCCGAGAACCGGGCGCGGCCCGCCCGGCACACCGCCGAGGAGCTCGCCGCGGTGCTCACCGCCTACCGCGCCGTCGAATTGGACCCGGCCCCCCCCCCCCCGGCCGGGGGGGGGGGGGGGGGGGCCGCGGGCCGGGGGGGGGGGAAACCCGCCCCGGGGGGGGGGGGGGGCCCCCCCCCCACCCCCCCCCGCCCCCCCCCGCCCCCGCCCCCCCCCCCCCCCCCCCCCCCCCCCCCCCCCCCCCCCCCCCCCCCCCCCCCCCCCGGAGCTGCTGGAGGAGCTGCACGCGGCCTGGTTGCCGACCTACCGCGACGCGGTGCTCGGCTGGGACCCGGCGCACTCCGACCCGCACGCGACGTGGCGGGAGACCGACGTCTACTACGGCGAGCTGGCCACCGCCTGCGAACCGTTCCTGGTGGAACTGGGGCGCAGGCTGGAGAAGGTGCGCGCGGAGCTGCCGGAGTCGATCGGGCCGGACCTGGTCGACGACCTCCAGCGCCACCTGCACGGGCGGTTCGCGCTGGCGCTGGCCTGGGTGGTGGAGGCCGAGGCGAACCTGCACCGGGCGCGGCGCGGGATCGACCGGGAGCGGGCGGGCGAGGACGACTACCTCGCCTACCTGGACGCGACGTTCGCCGATTCCGCCGCCTACCACGAGTTCTTCCTGGAGTACCCGGTGCTGGGGCGCTGGCTGGCCCACCTGACCGGGCTGATCGGCGACTACGGCGCGGACCTGCTGCGCAACCTGGCGGCCGACGCGGCGCGGCTCGGGCCGGAGTTGTTCGGCCGGTCGATCGTCGCGTTCCGCTCGCTGCGGCTCGGCACCGGCGACTACCACGCGGGCGGGCGCAGCGTCGCGGTGGTGACCGCCGAGCTCGACGACGGCGGGACCGGGACGTTCTACTGCAAGCCGCGCTGCCTGCGTTCCGAGGCGGGGGTGCAGGCCGTGCTGGACCGGTTGCGCGAGCGGGGTGTCGTGGAGTTCGCCTCCCGGCCCGTGCTGGTGCGCGACGGCTACGGCTACGAGGCCGCGATCCCCACCGGGCGCAACGAGACCGGCACCGCCGAAGCGGCCGCGCACGTGTACCGGGAGCTCGGCGGCCACCTGGCCCTGTTCTACGTGCTCGGCGGCAGCGACCTGCACTTCGAGAACATCATCGTCGCCGACGGCCACGTCCACGTGTGCGACGGGGAGACGGTGTTCGACGCGTCGCCGCTGGGCCGCGGCGGCAGCGGAACGGTGCAGGACTCGGTGTTCAAGACGGGCCTGCTGGAGTGGCCGCGCGCCGAAACCGCGGACGGCCCGGAGCAGATGCGGCTGAGCGGGTGCACCGGCGGCGAGAGCTACGAGATCCCGATGCCGGTGCCGCAGATCGTCGGCGGGCGTCTCGGCTTCGGCGCGGCGGTGCGGAACCGGTCGGGCGTGCGGGTGGAGCTCGACGCCACCAACCGGGTCTTCCTGCACGGGGAGCTCGTCCACCCGCAGGACCACCTGGAGTCCATCGTGGACGGTTTCGACCGGGTGCACGAGTGGCTGGAGCGCAACGCCGACGAGGCGGTCGCCCTGGTCTCGGAGGCGTTCCGCGGCGCCTCCGCCCGGTTCCTGAACTGGAGCACCCAGATCTACGCGCAGCTGATCGCGTCCGCGCGGCACCCGAAGTGCCTGGCCGACCCGCTGGAGGTCGACCTGCTGCTGAACACGGTGCGCACCTTCCCCCGCGAATGGGACCGCGACGCCGTGCTCTCGGCGCGGGAGACGGCGTCGATGTGGCGGCTGGACGTGCCGATCTTCACCGTCGAGGTGGGCGACGACCACCTCGTGCACGACCGCGCGGAACGGCTGCCGACCGCGCTGGACGGCTCCCCGCTGGAGCGCGCCGCGGAGCGGATCCGCTCGCTCACCGCGAAGAACCGCGCGCAGCAGGCCCGCTACATCGCCGCCAGCCTGTCGAACGACGAGATCAGCAGCCCCGCGTTCGTGGCCACCGCGCTGGACTACGCGGTGCGGGTCGGCGAGCGGTTGTGCTCGATGGAGCTGGAACCGCCGGCTCCGGCGCCGTGGAAGTCGTTCGGTCGGGTCGACGGCGTGCTGGAGTCCGTCGACATCGACGCGGACCTCTACACCGGCACCGCGGGGGTGGCGCTGTTCCTCGCCTACCTGGACGACGTGGTGCCGCGCCCCGAGTTCCGGCGGGCCGCGCGGCGCGCGCTGCGGCACGTCCTCGACACCCCGCCGCAGCGCACCGGAGCGTTCGCCGACGTCGGCGGGCGGCTGTACCTGCTCACCCACCTGCACCGGTTGTGGGGCGAGCAGGAACTGGTGGACGAGGCCGTGCGGGCGTGCGACGGCCTGGCCGAGCTCATCGACGCCGACACCCACCTGGACCTGCTGCACGGGGCCGCCGGGATGATCCCGGTGCTGCTGGCGCTGGAACCGCTGCTCGGGGATCAGGCGCTGGACCTGGCGCACCGCTGCGCGGACCACCTGCTGCGGCGCGCCCGCGATCGGGACGGCGCGGTGAGCTGGCCGTCCAACACCCCGGAACACGCCCGGGACGACATGACCGGGTTCGCGCACGGCGCCGCCGGGATCGGCTGGGCGCTGGTCCTGCTGGGCACCCGCACCGGCCGGGACGAGTGCGTCGCGGCGGGCAGGAGCGCCTTCGCCTACGAGGCGCGGCACTTCGACCTCGACGAGCAGGACTGGTACGACCTGCGCTACGACACGGGTCAGGTCGCGAAGAACGGCCACCACTACTCCAACGCGTGGTGCAACGGGGCCGCCGGGATCGGGTTGAGCCGCATCGCCGCCTGGTCGTTGCTGGGCGCGGACGACGAGGAGCTGCTGCGGGAGGCGCGGCATGCGCTGGGGGCGACCGTGCGCAACTTCTCCCGGCTGAAGAACCACACGCTGTGCCACGGCACCTCCGGCAACTCGGAGCTGCTGCTGCGCTACGCGCTGCTGCGCGATGAACCCGCGTTCCGGCTGGAGGCGAACGTGCAGGTGCGCGAGATGTGGCGCTCGCTGGACGACGCCGAGCACGGCCTCGGCGAGCAGAGCGCCGACTTCTTCCCCGGGCTGATGATGGGGATCTCCGGCTACGGCATGCACTTCCTGCGGCTCGCGCACCCGGAACGGGTGCCCTCGGTGCTGATGCTCGACCCGCCGCGACCGTGAGCACCGCCCTCCGCTTCCCCGAACCTCCCGCCCCACCACCGAATCCCGGCATCCCAGCGACCCGGCGGGCAGCGACCCGCCACCCGCACCGGACGAAGGAGACCGCCATGACCGTCGAAGCCTGCAAGAGCTTCCTGCGCGCGACCAGGCAGCAGCCGGAACTCGGCCAGCAGCTCAAGGCCGTCACCGGGATGGAGGAGATGATCGCGCTCGGCGGCAGGCACGGGTTCGACTTCACCGCCCAGGAGCTGGCCGAGGGATCCGCCGAGCTCGGCGCGGAGACCACGCCCGAACCGGCCGCCGACGAACCGGCGCCGCCGCGGGGAACGGCCTTCTACCACCACGAGTACGACCTGGCGGACGTGCCGGAGCTGGCGCCGCTGATCGACGAGCTGCCGCTGCTGAAGGTGCGGCCGCCGCTGGACATGGCCGAGTTCCACGCCCGGTTCCGCGCCGACGACCTGGACTCCACCTCGAAGTCCCCGTCCGATCCCGAGTTCCAGGAGTGGAACCGCCGGATGATGGCCGCGCACTGGCAGGACCCGGCCGGCGGCGGCGCGCGGCGGGACTTCCACCTGGTGAACCTGGACGAGCACGTCGAGCACCCCGGCTACCCCGCGTACTTCGCCGCCAAGACGCGGGCGATCCGGTTGCTGGAAGGCGTGTTCGGCGACGAGATCCGGTTGTCCGGCTCGATGTGGTACCCGCCGAACAGCTACCGGCTGTGGCACACCAACGAGAACCAGCCGGGCTGGCGGATGTACGTGGTGGACCTCGACGACGACTTCCCCGAAGGCGGCGGCACCTCCTTCTTCCGCTACCAGAACCCGGGCACCGGCGAGATCGTGACGCTGCCGGAGCGCCGGAGGATCGTGCGGTTCTTCAAGGCCGAGCAGGACCCGGCGAGGTTGTTCTGGCACTGCATCGTGAATCCGACCGAACGGCACCGCTGGAGCTTCGGCTTCGTGGTGCCGGAGGACTGGCAGGACCACCTGGGCAGCCTGCGCGCCGCGTGACGGGATCGCCGCACACCCGGCCGTTCGACAGCAGCGAGGAGCACCCGTGCGACGACTCCGGCGAGGCGACGACCACCACCGCCCCGAGGACGCACCCGCGATCGTGGCCCGCGACGTGCACAAGTCCTACCGCGGGACGCACGCGGTGCGCGGCGTCGACATCACCGTGGCCCGCGGCGAGACGTTCGGCTTCCTCGGGCCGAACGGCGCGGGCAAGTCCACCACGATCGCGATGATGTGCACCTTGGCGCTGCCCGATGCGGGGCGCATCGAGATCGCCGGGTACGACGTGGTGCGCGACGCGCACCAGGTGCGGCGCAGGCTCGGCCTGGTGTTCCAGGAATCGACGCTCGACCCGGACCTGACCACCGCGGAGAACCTGGATTTCCACGCCGACCTGTACGCGATGCCCCGGGCGCTGGTCGCCGAGCGCGTCGACTCGATGCTCGACCTGGTCGGGTTGCGGGAGCGGCGCGCGGACCGGGTCGCGACGTTCTCCGGCGGGATGCGGCGGCGGCTGGAGATCGCGCGCGGCCTGCTGCACCGGCCGAGCGTGCTGTTCCTCGACGAGCCGACCGTGGGCCTCGATCCGCAGACCCGCGCCGAGATCTGGACCTACCTGCACCGGATCGCCGAGCAGGAGGAGACCACGGTCTTCCTCACCACGCACTACCTCGACGAGGCGGAGCGGTGCGACCGGATCGCGATCATCGACGCGGGCCGGATCGTCGCGCAGGGCACCCCGGCGGAGCTCAAGTCGGTGATCGGCGCGGACCGCATCGCGCTGCGCACCGGCGACGACGACGCGGCCGTGCGGGTGCTGCGCGAACGCTTCGACCTGGAGGCCACCACCGCGGACGGCGGCGTGCAGGTGCAGGTGTCCGACGGGGCGCGGTTCGTGCCGGTGCTCTGCTCCGGGCTGGACGTGCCGATCTTCGAGGTGACGGTGACCCGGCCGAGCCTGGACGAGGTGTTCCTGCACTACACCGGCCGCGCCATCCGGGACGTCCCCGGCGTGCCCGCCCCCTGATCCCCACGGCCGTTGAGGAGACCGCGTGACCAGCACCGCACCGCCCCGGACCGCAGCACCGTCCGAACAGGACGCCGAACGGAGCGGCCGGCTCGCGCGGGAGTGGCGGGCCGGGAGCATGGTGTGGCGCCGGGAACTGCTGCACTTCCTGCGGGACCGCACCCGGGTCGCGGTGTCGCTGCTGCCGCCGTTCCTGTTCCTGTACGTGCTCGGCATCGGCCTGTCCCGGCTGCTGGCCGACGGGGCGGGCGGGGCGCGGACGGCGGAGGACTACCTGGTGTTCCTGTTCCCCGGTGTGCTGGTGATGGCGGCGCAGGCGCCGGCGATCTCGGTGGGGGCGTCGATCGTGTGGGACCGGCAGACCGGGTTCATGCGGGAGATGCTGGCGGCGCCGGTGTTCCGCGGCACGCTGCTGCTCGGCAAGTGCCTCGGCGGTGCAACGGTGGCGACGGCGCAGAGCGCGGTCGTGCTGCTCACCGCCGGGCTGGTCGGAGTGCCCTACGACCCGGTGCTGTTCGCGGTGCTGCTGGCCGAGATCGCGATCGCCGCGCTGTCGCTGACGGTGCTCGCCGCCGGGGTGGCCGTCGCGATCAAGCGGGTGCAGACGTTCAACACCGTGCTGTCCGTGCTGATCACACCGCTGGTGTTCCTGTCCGGGATGATGTTCCCGATCAGCGCGATGCCCGGGTGGATGGTGGCGTTGACGGTGGTGAACCCGCTGACCTACGCGGTGGACGCGATGCGCCACGCCGTCCTCGGGCGGCTCGGGCAGGAGCACTCCTCGGTGATCTTCTCGCCGGTGGAGTGGGCGGGCTGGGAAGTCCCGCCACCGGTGGAGATCGCCGTGGTGCTCGGGTTCTCGGTGCTGGCGCTGGTCGCCATCAGCCGCCGGTTCGCCCGCACCGGCTGACCGGAGGTTGACGTCCGCGCCCGCCGTCGGCTTGGGTGACCGGGGACCGACGTCGAGCGGAGGGGGCCGCGTTGCCGGACGCCGCAGCACTGGCCCTGTACGCGGTGACGCTCGTGTTCACCGGTTGGGCGATGCACCTGATCCAGCGACTGAGCTCGCGCGGAACGTTGCGCCGCAACCACTTCGTCGGCATCCGGACGCGGGCGACGCAAGCCTCGGACGCCGCGTGGGCGGCGGGGCACCGAGCCGCGGAGCCGCGGCTGCTGCAGGCGGCGCGCACCGGTTACGCCGCCGGACTGCTCACCGCGGTGATCACGATCGCGCACGTCCAGGGCGTCCTCCCGCTGCCGGTGGCGCTGGTGGCGCCGAACGCGGGTCTGGTGCTGCTGCTGGTGTTCGCGCTGCACGGCGCGGTGCTCGCGAACCGGGCCGCACGGGCGGCCGACGGCGACTAGCTCCGCGCCGGGGGCGGCAGGCGTCGGCGCGCGTCCAGGCCGACGAACATGTCCCGGTGCAACGCGGTGACGTGGCGGTGCGCGACGTCGGCGGCGGCCGCGGCGTCGCGGGCGCGCAGGGCGGCGACGAGCTCGTGGTGCTCCCGGTTCGACTCGCGCAGCTGCTCCATCGGGTAGGGCAGGTAGTAGCGGTACAGGTCGCGCAGCACCGGCTCGTAGTCCGCGGCGGCGGCGGGGACGCCGGTGGCGGCGGCGACGGTGCGGTGGAAGACCTCGTCGAGCCGGTGGAACTCCGCCCAGTCCGCGGCCCGCTCCATCCGCTCGGCGAGTTCCTGGAGCTCGGCGAGCCGGTCGGCGTCGGGGGGGGGGGGCGCCCCCGGGGGGGGGCGGCCCGCCCCCCCCCCCCCCCCCCCGCCCCCCCCCCCCCGCCCCGCCGCCGCCGGCCCCGCCGCCCGGGGGGAGGCGG